>DATEGN010000474.1:0-7500 GCA_035280125.1 Gemmatimonadaceae bacterium
AAGGAAATACGAATGCCGCCTCTGACGCCGGAGTTGCCGCGCTACTCGCCGAGGCGGGCTGCCGCGGCGCGGTGCTCAATGTGCGAATCAATGTTTCCTCCCTCGACGACAAGTCGCTTGGCGCCGGGCTTCTCGAAGAAGGAAAGCAGCTTGTCGCGCAGACGAGTGAGCGCGTGAAGGCGGCGATACAGGCGGTCGAGAAGACAATCGGCTGAACTGACGGCAGAGGAGCGAGCCGAGATGAGCGAGCCGAGATGAGCGAGCCGAAAACTTCGTGCCGAAAACTACGAGCCGAGTAGATCGGCGAAGAGCGAGGCAATGCCAAGGGCGTCATGGGGAGCGTGTCACGAAAACGCCTCCGATGACGCCCTAAGCATTGCCTCGCTTGTCTGACCGCCCCTCTCGGCGCGCCCTTTTCGGCGCGAAGTTCTCGGCGCGCTCCTCTCGGCGCGTTGTTTTCGGCTCGCCCTTCTAACGCCTTACGGAGTCAATCCCACCTTCTCTCCCCCACCGTATAGTCCGTTGAAGAGGAACTTGAACGTCCCATGCGGCTGCGCGCGGAACGTGATCTCGGGACCAAAGAGATACAGATGTCCGCGCCCGACATTCGCTTCGGCGATCGCGACCGCTCCCTCGAGATAATTCTGTCCCCATGCCCACCCGCTGCGGAGTGGCTTTTCGGAGTCGAACCAGGCAACTGGGCGAATGCCCTTCAGCGCCGCGTCGGGACCAAGCCGAAATGCGGGGCTGTTGTCGTAGAACACATCCAGACGGGATGGCATTCCCGCTGCGACGCCGGTGCTGTTGTCGACGGCCACGCTGAGGATCGAGCCCGGTACGTAGAACTTCTCCGCTGGCAGCGCGCGCTCCTCACCCGTTGGCGAGCGCTCGACGAGCGCGTTGTACACGGGGAGACCGAGCATGTCGCCTAACCGCGCCGACGTGCCGATCGTTACGACACTGCCGCCCTGATCGAGGAAATCCTTGATCGACGGGATCGAACGCTGCTCGCTGAGGCTACCGAGCATGTGCTGATACTGCGCGGGCACGCTGGTACGACCACCTTCGCCGCCGCGACCACCACCGCGCGCGCTCTGGCCTAACAAACCTGAGGGGATTACCAGCGCGTCGAACTTGCTCTTCAAATTGCCGGCATCGATGTCTTGCGGATACACCACGGTGTAGGGGAACTCGAACTGCTCGAGCAACCAGCGAATCTGGCCCGAGGGCATCGAACCGCCGTAGACGTCCGCGAGCGCGATACGTGGCGCAGCGAGCTTGGTCGCGTCGCCGGCCGGACGCGTCGCCGTTCCATCGAAGCTCACACCGAGATCGCTCGCAGCTTTTTGGATCAGCGCCAACGTCGAAGACTTTGCCGTGACAAAGAATGAGCCGGCCGGATACGACTTGCCATTTGCCGTCACGGGGCTCTTGAGCCAGTACACCTCTTCGCCTGCCTTGAGGAGGCGGTTGATCGCGGTGAAGGCGTCGTTCTCCTGATGAGAGAACACGTAACCCGCGGCGCCACTCGTGCCCGCGACTGTTCCGGAAGGAACGGCCGCCAGGCCGTTCACGACCTCAAAGGGTCCGTCGAACCCGTCGAGGACGCGATCGAACTGCACGCCCATCTGATACGCCAGCGTCCAGCCCGCATTGTCGTAGGGGCGCTTCGGTGGACCACCAGGGTAGGCGAAGTCGTTAGGGTGATCCTGCGGCTCGAACATGTCGAGCACATATGGACGGAATGCCTGTGCCGTTTTCACAACGAAGGAGCCCGCCGCATACGATTTGCCGTTCACGGTGAATGGGCTCGTCGCGCGGAGCACCGTGATGCCGACGTGCCGCAAGGTGTTGATGAACTTGGTCGCGGTCGGGAAATCAGGCTGGCTCGAGGGCACGATGTAGCCACGCGCGTCGCGCTTCGCTGGATCGCGCAGGACCGTATTGAAGAACTTCATATCGGTGCCGTTGCCAAAAGGCGCAACGGGATTGCCGACCGCGCCGGCACCGGCAGGTCCGGTCGCGCGCGCACGGCCACCGCGAGCACCACGACCGCCCGCGGCGCCGGCAGCCGCCTCGTCACCAGTCGCCTGCTCGCCCGCGAGCTGTGCTCCGCCCTCCGCGATTTTACTCTCGACGGCGGCGATGTCGCTGGGCGTCGTCGTCCAGTTGTCGTGGCTCCCCTTCTCGATCGAGTTCTTGCCCATGCGGTAGATGTTGAACAACAACTCATCACGCTGTCGCGAGGCATAGTCGAGCACCGCGTAATTCGCGGTGACGGAGTAATCGACCGACTGCCGGAAGTGCCAGACCGCCTGGGGATCGATCGGGTACATGAGATCGGCGCGCGGCAGCGTCATCGTTGGAATGAACGGAATGCGCTGCGGCGTCGGATTGCCGATCGTCTCGGTGAGGAGGCCGATCATGTTATGGAAGTAGACCGTCGTGCGCAGGCCGCCATTCCACCATGTCGAGTAGCTCGAGCCCGATCGAATCGTCACGCCGGGTTTGTGCTCCATCGCGAAGCGTGTCTGCATCGCCGCGCCGACGGCATCGATCCCCATCGGGATCGCGGGGTCGAAGTTGTAATTGAAGGGATCGCGGAATGGCGGCGCGAACATCACCGCGCCGGCGGGGCCGGTCTGGTGGTGATTGTAGACGATTTGAGGGAACCAGTCCCAGTACATGACATGGTTCTCGTTTTTGGTCTCGGCCTGATTGGACATGTAGAAGTCGCGGTTATCGTCATGTCCCACATATTTTTGATAGAGGCGCGGAATGTTCATGTTGCGCTTGAGCGAATCCGACTCCTGCATGTACCAGCTCGACACGAGCTGCATGCCATCTGGATTCACTTGCACCGCGAGGATGATGTCGTCGCTGAGGATCCGCTTCGTTTCCTCATCGTTGCGGCTGAGGAGCTGATAGACTGTCTCCATCAGCTGCGCGGCGCCTAACACTTCGGTCGCGTGCAAACCGCCGTCAATCCAGACGACCGCTTTGCCGTCCTTGGCAAGCGCGTGCGCCTGGTCATCGGTGAGTCCCTCGGCGAGCGCAAGTCGACGAGAGGTTTCCTTGTAGCGATCGAGTTTTTTTATGTTGTCTGAGGACGAAATGATCGCCATGAGCTGCGTTCGCCCCTCGGCCGACTTTCCGATCTCGACCAGCTTCATACGATCGGATTCTTTCGCGAGCTTTTGCCAGTAAGCCTGGAATTGATCGTAGGTCGCGAGCCAGTAGTCGTCGCCGATATTGTGGCCGAACTGCTCTTTGGGACTCGTGATGTGGCTCTGGGCCTGCACGACGCCAGCCGCGAAGACGAGCGGAAGCCATGCGGAACGCAGGGTGTGGGATGCGGGACGCGGGGATAGACGCATCGATGAAATCTCCGGGTGGGATGCACGAACGCGGCACGTTGCCGCGGTCCGCGCCGGTTGAGCATATCCGTGGGTCTTACGCGTCGATAGGGCCGAATGCTGTAGTCGTGGGTCGTGGATCGTGATACGATCCACGACCCACGATTCACGATTCACGATTACAGCGAGGTCAGCACTCGCGGCCCCGTTTCCGTGATCGCGACCGTGTGCTCGAAATGCGCCGAGCGCGATCCGTCGATCGTTACGATGGTCCATTTGTCGGCGAGCGTCTTCGTCGCGGGGCCGCCGGCGTTCACCATCGGCTCGATCGCAATCGTAAGGCCTGGGACGAGCTTCTCGCGGCGCTTGGGCTTTCCATAGTTGGGCACCTGAGGCTCCTCGTGGAACTCGGTGCCGATGCCATGACCGACGAGGTCGCGCACGATGCTGAACTTCGCCCGTTCGACGACGCCCTGCACCGCAGCGCCGATGTCGCCGACGTGATTGCCAGGCTGCGCGGCAGCAATGCCGGCCTTTAGCGCGTCCTGCGTGACGGAGAGCAGTCGCTGCGTCTCTCCGTCGATGTCGCCAACGGGGACGGTTACAGCGCTATCGGTGAAATAGCCTTTGTAGCCGACGCCGACATCGATTGAAACAACGTCACCCTCTTTCAGGACCCGCTTGCGCGAGGGGATTCCATGCACGACCTCGCTATTGATGGACGTGCAGATACTGCCCGGAAAGCCGTAGAGGCCCTTGAACGCCGGCGTCGCGCCGTCGTGGCTGCGAATGAAATCTTCGGCGACCTGATCGAGCTCGCCCGTCGAGATCCCCGCGCGGACCGCACCGCGCAAGTGCTCCACCGTCGCAGCGAGAATCTTTCCTCCCTGCGCCATGAGCTCGATCTCTCGATTCGACTTGAGCTGGATCACCTGCCGAGTGCGCGCAAAACGCGCTGCGTGACATCGCCCACGGTGCCGTTCGCGTCGACGACGGCGATGCGCGCGCCATTGCGCTTGTACCAATCGAACACGGGTGCCGTCTGCGCCGTAAAGACGTTCAATCGGTTGCGCACCGCTTCCGGCTCGTCGTCACTGCGGCGCATAACGACGCCGCCACAGTTGGGACACTTCGCGCCTGGCGGCAGATTGCTGTATGGCGTCTGGCACGTCGAGCACACTGTGCGCGTTCCCATGCGGCGCACGATTTCTTCGTCAGGTACCTCGAGTGAGACGACCGCATCAACCTTTCGCCCAAGCGACGAGAGCATTGAGGCCAGACCTTGCGCTTGCGGAACGGTGCGAACCACACCGTCGAGGACGACCCCGCGCGCGTAGTCGGACTTCGCGAGCTCGTCGCGGACGATTCCGAGAATGACCGAGTCGGGCACGAGATCGCCTCGGTCCATATAGCCCTTGGCCTCACGACCGAGCGTCGTCCCCTCTTTCACTGCGGCACGGAGCACATTCCCCGTCGCGAGCGTCGGGACGCCTAGTGACTCCGCGATTTTTGGAGCTTGCGTGCCCTTGCCTGCGCCGGGTTTGCCGAAGAGGACGATAACCATGAGAAAGGGGCTGGGGGCTAGGGATGTAGGGGCTAGCCCCTAGCCCCTAGATCCTATGCGCCCCTCTTAATATCCGCCGCCGGTGGCGCCCTGGCGCCCTCTGAATCGAACGCGGCCCTTCTTCATGAATCCGTCGTATTTCCGCAGGAGCAAATGCTGTTGCATCTGCGTCAACGTGTCGAGTGCAACACCGACAACGATGAGCAATGACGTACCGCCGAACGAGAAGGGAACGTTGATGAGGCGACTGATCCAGATCGGCAGCAGCGCGATGACCGTCAGGAAGATCGCGCCAGGCAACGTGATCTTGGCAACGACGTCCTCGATATACTCAGCCGTCTTGGCGCCAGGCTTCACGCCGGGGACGAACCCGCCCTGCTTCTTCAGATTCTCGGCGACGTCGATTGGGTTGAAGATGATCGCCGTGTAGAAGTAGGTGAAGAAGAGAATCAGCGCCGCCATCAGCACGTAATACAGCACGGTGCCAGGCTGCAGATACTCTGAGAAGTCGCGGAGCTTTTGAACGCTCGAGAACTGCGCCGCCGTACCCGGGATCACGATCACTGACTGCGCGAATACGATCGGCATCACGCCCGACGCGTTTATTCTCAGCGGTATGAAGCTGCGCGATGCCTCCCTCATTCGTCCGCGCGCCATCGTCCGTTGCGGGATCTGGATCAACACTCGGCGCGCCGCCATCGTCACCGCCACGACCGACGCAACGACGGCAACCATCAAAACGATCAGGATCAAGAGGTTAAAGGTCGGGATCGCGCCCGAGCCGATGAACTTGAACGTCTCGCCAATACCGGGCCAAATGCGATCGACGATCGAGAAGAAGATCATCAAGCTTGCGCCGTTGCCCAATCCGCGCTCGGTGATCTGCTCACCGAGCCACATCACGAACATCGCGCCCGTCGTGAGGAAGAAGGCGGTCTGAAGTCGGAAGGCGAAGCCCGGCGAATCGACGACGCCCGGCAGCGATTCGGTGAAGAGCGCGAAGCCCCACGCCTGCACCCAGGCGAGGCCGATCGTTGCATAACGCGTCCACTGATTGACGCGCTTCCGGCCTTCCTCGTCCTTTTGCATCTTCTCAACTTGCGGGATGATCGCGCCCGCGATCTGCTGGAAGATGCTCGCAGAGATGTACGGCATGATCCCGAGCGCGAATACCGTCGCGCGCGAGAGCTGGCCGCCCGTGAAGAGGTCGTAGAGGCCGAGGAGGCCGCCGCCGTTGCTCTGGTTCTTGAAAAAGTCGAGCAGGGCGGCGGGATTCACACCGGGCGCAGTGACGTGCGCGCCGAGGCGATAGATCACCAAGCACAGGAGCGTGAAGAGGATCTTGTCCTTTAGCTCGGTGGTGTTCCAGATGTTGCGCATCGCCGTCGCGGCGGCATTGCTCTCAGCCATAAGATCTACCGGAAAAACGTAGTTGGTCGCGGTGATTGGTTGTCGGTATTTCCGACAAACCAACCACCAATCACCAATAACTACTCTTCTACCTTTCCGCCCGCCGCCACGATCTTCTCACGCGCTGATGCGCTCATCTTGACGCCGCGTACCGTCACGGCCGCCGAGACTTTTCCGTTCGCGAGCAGCTTGATCTTGCCGTGATTGCGCCTGACGAGCCCCGCCTCGGCGAGTGATTCCGGCGTCACCTCACCGCTCACCTTCGCGAGATCGTCGAGTCGGATCACCTCGGCCTCCTCACGGAACGGATTGGTGAAGCCGCGCTTCGGCAAACGGCGCGTGATCGGCATCTGGCCGCCCTCGAAGGCTGGCTTGCCGCCACCCGGACCATGGTGACCCGAGCGCGCCTTGATGCCCTTGTGTCCTTTGCCCGAGGTCTTGCCCTTGCCCGAGCCCGGACCGCGACCAATGCGCTTCCGCTCGCGATGGGAGCCGGGAGCGCCTACCAAATTGTGTAGCCCGAGCTTCTCGACCTTTTCGGCCTTTTCTACGGTCTTAGCCACAGTCTCCTCACTTCTCGACCACGGTCACCTGCACCAGGTGCCGCACTTGCTTGAGCTGCCCCACGAGCGCGGGGTGAATGTCCTTCACGATTTCGTCCTGATGGTGATGCAAGCCGATCGCCTCGAGCGTCGCACGCATCCGCCACGAATGGCCAATGCCACTGCGCACCTGCTTGATGCGAACCTGGCCTTTTTCCGGCAAGCGGAGGCTAGGCGTCTTTTTCGGACCGCGCGTGCGGTGCCAAACGAATGTCCGCGGCATTAGACCGCCTCCTTCGACTTCGCGCGGGAACGATACTGAATACTGGACACCTCGATACCTCGCTCACGCGCGACCTGTTCCACGGTCGTCAATTGACGGAGTCCGTCCATCGCCGCGCGAACCATGTTGTGCGGATTCGTCGAGCCGAGGCTCTTGGTGAGAATGTCCGAGATACCGGCGCACTCCATGATGGCGCGAACTGCACCACCTGCAATGACACCAGCGCCAGGCGCCGCGGGCTTCATGAGGACGCGCCCTGCGCCGTGCTGTCCAATAATCTCGTGCGGGATTGTGTTTCCGGTCAGTGGCACCGGCGTCAGCTTGCGACGCGCGGCCTCGACCGCC
>DATEGN010000475.1:0-4910 GCA_035280125.1 Gemmatimonadaceae bacterium
ATGCACTCCATCAGCCACTTCGACAGGCCCTGACCGCGCGAATCCTCGAGCACGAACACGTCGGAGAGATACGCGTAGGTGGCGAGATCGGTGATCACACGCGCAAAGCCGACTTGCCGATCGCCGTGATAAATGCCGAAAGTGAGTGAATTCTCAATGCCGCGTTCGAGAAGGGCGCGCGGCATGCCCGCCGCCCAGTACGAGCTCGTGAGGTATCGGTGAACGACGTCGATGTCGAGCCGTTGGCGATCCGTCGAGATCACGAATGCGCCGCAGACCCACTCACGTGGCTCGTCGTTCATTCGTCAGCGTACCGGCGTGCCCCGCGCTGGATCGCGAACGGCATTCACGTCCGCGCCAGCGATGCCACGGTCGGTGAGGAGCTTCGTCGTGAAGCGCTGGCCCTCGGAGATGCGCTCGACTTCGACGGCCACGGTGTCGATGGACTGTTGCATCTCCGACAACCGAGCATCGAGACGCTGCACCGAGTCGCCCGGGAGCGGAGCGGCTCTCTTACGAATGACGAAAGCCGCGATGAGGCTGATGATGAGCAGGGTCCCACAGAGTTGCCCCGAGAGGGCAACGATCATCGTGTATCTATCCATCGCCGCTCCGGTCGCTAGGTGAGATCAGAAGCAGCCGCGTGTACGGTCGCTTGCCGGATTCGGAAAGTCACCGGGATACGGAAGGCCGCGCTCATCGCGACGACTGATGATCTCGTCTTTTGCCTTGTCGCTCTTTTTTTGTTCCCGCGGTTTCTCGACGGGAATATGACCGATGACACGTTCGAGCGCCGTGTCGAGTGAGCGTCGGGTACGCTTTGCCATATGACTGTCTCCTGAAGAGTCGCGCCGCCACTACGGTGGTCCATAGGCGGAAGTTCTATTCCAGTCGTCACGTCGGCAGAACGAGCTCGATGCCCGTGGTACCGACGAGAACATAGTCATCAGTCTGGCCGTCAATCACGAGTCGCCAGAATTCCGTTTCGACATGTGGGGCCGGCGAGCTATTCGGAAACAGCTCCACCTCGATTCCGCCGGTGCAAACGAGACGCACTCCACCATATGAGTCGGCCATGAAGGTGGACACGACAGTTGCCTGCTCGAGTAGCTGCGTGACTTCTCTCATTCGCACGTCCCACCAACTCGCGCCCTCGGCATCCCAATCAAAGCTATCGAGTTCGGCGTCCGGATCTGAGGGTGTAAATAGATCGCCCGAGCCAGCGAGAATCGTCGTCGAGTTGGCGACGCGCCACGCACAGGCGACGTGCAGTGTATACGCGCCAACGCTTCGACCACCGACCTGACGAGGCTCGCCGAACTGCAGTGAGAGGAGATCGCTCTCGCGCGAAAGGCCCCAGAGCCGAAGGCCAATGAGCGGCGCGAGAACTCGTTCGACGATTTCCTTCAGAGATCCTCCATGCGTGCAGAGCGACGATTTTCTAATCGTCGCCCTGTTCGCGTCGCGAATCAATTGCCGCAATCGAGTTCTGTCGAACTACGATGCCGCAGCTTGGGGACGCGCTTTCGCGTTGTCGCCTGCCATCGCCGCAAGCGCCGCTTTCGCGTCGGCGACGGTCGCATCTGATCCCGCTCGAGTCCACTCGACCATCTTCGAGGGCGAGTCCAGACGAAACGCACTCAGGGCATATGGGTCGACGATGAGCTCGAGAGCCCAGCCCGCCTTGCGCCACACGAGCGTCACGCCGCCCTGTTGAGTGACCGCGATTTCATCGGGCGTGAGGTCGTTGCGCCACGCCTGCACAAGGACGGCTCGTGCCCGCTCCAGCGCGTCGAAGTCAACGCCGGGCTGGTCTGGCGCGATTTGTAGAGCACCGGCGATTGGAAATCCGTCCAGCGTCGCCAGGCCGTGCGCGAGAGTGGGAAATGCGGACGCGGTGGTGTTCATCAAGCCAATGACGACTATATGGGCACGACGTTGCGTGGTCATCGGAACCGGCTCACGTCGATCGTCCAGCTCTCGAACGGGCAACCGTGCGCATCGGTAAACAGGGCTACCCTCTCGAGCGGGGCCTGGACCAGGTGATCCCAGACACCGCGCTAAGTGCCTCAGTCGTTGCTCCGTGAAGGGCGATGGAGACGCGCCGCGGCGTCCGATTTTCCCACCTTCCCCTCGCCTCCCCTTCCGGCCTTCACCGCGATCTGTTGCCCAACATCGCGCGCAGCCGTCGAAACGGAGGTGCTCCATCTCAGCCTGCAAGGCAGGAGGCGCTGCTGAACGAAATCAATTGGGCGGTCGAGCTGCGAAAGATCGAGCGAGAGTTCGACGGTCTGCCGCCAGAGCCGACCCCAACCGAGTTGCGTCAGAAACGCGACGTCGAGCGAAACGAGCGTGACCGGCAGGACGCCGCCTCCGCTTCGTTCGGCGTCTACTTTCGCTTGACGCTTGTTTTTGGTCTTGCCGTGTCACTCGCCTGCTGGCCCTACGACGTAACCTGCGGCGCGATGTTATCGGGGTACCTTGGCGCGGTCATCATGCTCGTCGTTGCCGGTATCTGGACCGCGACCGCGACGTTCACGCACCAAATGCCCAAGCGCCACCTTGCGGCAGTCCTTGTCGTACTCTGGGGCTTGATGCTTGGCGCTTCGCAGGTGCTCCCGAGAATTGGCTACGCCAATCCAGCCCCGGGTCGCTCGACTGCTTGGCGGTGCGACGCCGATTGAGCTAGAGGAGGAGACCGATCACGGCTTGATCTCGATTGGCGTTCCGTCATGAATGACGCGCCAAAGCTCTTCGATCTCCTTGTTCGTAACAGCGATGCAGCCGTTGGTCCAGTCGTAATCCCGGTGAGCCGGTCCAAAGACGGCCTGTTCGTCGGGCAGGCCGTGAATCATGATGTCGCCCCCAGGTTCCACGCCGAGCCTGGCAGCTCGTGCCCGGTGGACGGCGTCTGGATATGAGATCCGTAGGGACAGGTGGTACCGGCTGTTCGGATTGCGCCCCTCGATATAAAAGAGCCCCTCTGGCGTTCGGTTATCTCCGATGCGCTCTTTGTCGCCGATCGGGCTGCGGCCCAAGGCGACGTAATAGACGTGAACGGGGTAGCCGCGATAGTAGACGACGAGCTCACGCCGGCTCTTGTTCAGCACGAGACTGTCGGCCGCTACGGGCGCGCCCGAACGCATCCCCGCATTCGCAGCGAGGCGAGTGCTATCGGGACCATGAGAAAGGGCGAGTGCCGCGGCACTGGCGAGAAGCAGAAGAGTCATAACGACGGCGATGCTGTCAGCATGCCCGGACGGCACCGGCTCAGCAGCGGGCGGGAGACTCCGGCCGCTGAAAGACGGTTGATCCGAGTACGACGTTTCGCGTTCGCAGAATCTGTATTCCGCATCACGGCCAGTCCAGTCCTCGTTACACGTCAGTGCTCATTTTTACGCCGGGTAACAACGCCCGGTCGATGTCCTGAAAGTACTTTGTGTAATGCCAACCCCACCACCAAAGGTCCGTCGTTCGCGGCCCATGGCTGTGCTGTTCGATCTCGACGGCACTCTCATCGATTCGATTGGCCTCATACTCGGCTCGATGAGATACGCGTTCGCAAAATGTCGCGCACCGCAGCCTACCGAGTCGGAATGGCTGACGGGTGTTGGTACACCGTTACGAACGATGTTTCAGCGATATGCGTCGGAGGACAGCGAGATCGACCGTCTGATCGCCGCCTATCGAGAGCATCAATTTGCGAACCACGACGACCTGGTCAGATGCTATGACGGCGTACCGGCGACGGTCGCGTCGCTGGCTGCCGATGGCCACCCGATGGCGCTCGTCACGAGTAAAACGGAGACGCTGGCACGCCGCGGACTCGAGCTCGTCGGTCTGATCGAGTATTTCGGGGTGATTATCGGCTGCGATTCCTGCTCGAGACACAAACCACATCCCGAGCCCGTACTGAGCGCGCTGGAACGCCTCGGCTACCAGCCTGATGAAGCCGCATTCGTGGGTGACTCAGTGCATGACGTCGAGGCCGGCAATGCTGCCGGAGTGCTGACGATCGCGGCGTTGTGGGGTCCGTTCACTCGCGAGCAGTTAGCGGTCGCTTCACCCGGCAGGTACCTCGAGCGGATCATCGAGCTTCCGCAACTGTTGGCCGAGCGCTGAGTTGCGCGAGGGTCGGCGCTCCATGTCCGATTCAAACCTTTCCCCCAATCGTGGTATCTCATCCGGTGCCTGGATGGAGACCCCACGATCCATGACGGCAGTGGCAATCATCGAAGCATCGACGACCCCGAAGAACCACGGCGATTCCGACGTAGCTCTAGCCGCTTCGGGAGATCGTGAAGCTTTCGAGCGCCTCTACCGGCAACACGTCAATCGGGTGTTCTCGCTTTGCGCACGCATGGTTGCTGATCGATTGCGCGCCGAAGAATTGACACAGGATGTCTTCGTCCGGGCGTGGGAGAAGCTGCACCTGTTTCGTGGCGAGAGCTCGTTCGGAACGTGGTTGCATCGAATGACCGTGAATGTCGTGCTGAATGCGCGCAAGAGCGAAGGACGACGACAGTCGCGGTTCGAGGACTCCGACGAAGAGAATGGTGGCGTTGACGCAGTCGCGTCGAGCAGTACGTCCGGAACCGTTGGGATGCCGTTACCACCCGGTGATCTGCTCGACCTGGAGCAGGCGATCGGACGGCTGCCGCCTGGTGCACGACGAGTATTCGTACTGCACGATGTAGAAGGTTACAAACATGAGGAGATTGCCGAGATGTTGGGCGTGACTACGGGAGCAACGAAGGCGCAGCTCCATCGTGCTCGGCTTCTTTTGCGGGAGGCGTTGAATCGATGACGAGCAACGTACACTGCGAAGAGTTCGTCGAGCATCTCGCCGAATTACTGGAGCGAGACGTCGACGAGATGACCCGCGCGGCGCTCGAGTCGCATGCCGTATC
>DATEGN010000476.1:0-6669 GCA_035280125.1 Gemmatimonadaceae bacterium
CGTTTCGTCGATGTTCCCTCCGGCAAGCGACAGCTGCATTTCCGACGTATCGGCTTTGCTCCGAAGTCGGTCGATACGGTGGTCACCGAGGGCAAGACGCTCGCTCTGAACGTCACCCTCGATGCGATGGCAACCGAAATCGAGGGGATGACGGTCGAAGAGCTGGCGCGAAAGCGGCAGGTGCTCGCGGACTTCTACGACCGTTTGTCCCGAGGTTTCGGCCATTTCGTGACTCGAGATCAAATCGAGAAACGAAACCCCATGAACCTGAGTGATATGATGCGATTGATCCCGGGCGCTCGTCTTGTTCCGACGCATGGCGGACAGGCGACGCTGCGCTTCAATCGAGCTACAGGTGCACGCGATTGTCCGCCGCAATACTGGGTCGATGGCGTCAAGGCGTACGGATTCAACATCGATGACGTGACGCCAGACGATGTCGAGGGCATCGAGATTTACGAAGGCGCGTCGACAATACCACCGCAGTTCAACACGCGAGAGGGAACGACGATTTGCGGCGTCGTTCTGATTTGGACGCGGATTCCAGGGACGTAGGCGGGTCACGGCCAGCGGCATATATTCAATGCTGGCGGTTCAAGGCAGGGTTCATGGTTCCACCGATCGCCGGTCTCGGCCCCTCCAGCGAGGTTACGAACCGGCACGACTGGCTCACTCCGGAGCGCCTCGCGCATGTGCGCGCGGTGCTGCTCGGGTTGACGTTCTTTTTCGGACTTGTCGTGTGGGTGTTTCACACTCTCGGTCCCGCTACGGTTCGCGCGCCCAACTTCATTTTTAAGCTTCGCGGCGTTGGCGTCCTCACCTGGCTGTACGCGCTCATCCAGATGGTGGATATGCGCTTCTATAACAGCAGGTTCGCGAAGCGGCGGCGTGCCCAGCTTCGTATTCCAGAGAGCCTCAACGGGTGGCTCCTGGGACAGATGGTCGCGTGGTTCGGGATCCTCTATTACGGGCTCACCGAAGACCTCCGGTGGTTCATCGCCGGCTTGGTCATTTTTGCCCTGAGCTTCTGGGCATTTCCGGTTCGCGAGGACAAGAAGACCTCGAGCAGCGCCTCATAGAAATCGTCGCGCTCGCTTGATCGCGGTTGCAAACCCCGCCTGTTTGAGTTTGAGTTTCGGGGAGCCGGGCGTTTCGTCATGTTCTAGCCCAGCACGCCGCCGAAGTCGGTCTTCGCGTTCCACCTTCTGTGAACCAGAGAATGTTGAATCCGTCGTCTATTGCTTTCCTGAAACGGTTGTTGGATACGCCGGGCCCATCGGGCTACGAGGCCGCCGCGGGCCGCGTTTGGAGAGAAGAGGCAGCGCGATTCACGAAGCATGTCAGTACTGATGTTGCTGGCAACTGCATGGCGGAGGTGAATCCCAGTGGTTCACCGACGATCATGCTCGATGGCCATCTCGATGAGATCGGCCTGATCGTTCAATACATCGACGATGAAGGTTTTATCTACATCTCGCCGATTGGCGGATGGGATCCACAGGTGCTTGTCGGTCAACGGGTTCGTTTTCTCGGTCGCGGCGGCGACGTCGTTGGCGTCGTCGGCAAGAAGCCCATTCATCTGATGAAGAACAGCGATCGCGAGCACGCGTCGAAGATCACGGACCTATGGGTCGACGTCGGGGGCTCGAATCGCGCGGAAGTGGAAGAACGGATTACGATTGGCGACGCGGCTGTGATCGACTCCAGGAGTGTCGACTTCCCGAACGACCGTCTCGTCTCGCGCTCCATCGACAATCGTATCGGCGCTTTTGTGGTCCTCGAGGCACTGCGTCGCTACTCGGAGAACCCGGGTCCAGCTCGCGTCGTTGCAGCCGCGACCGTGCAGGAAGAGATCGCGTGGCACGGCGGCGGCGCTCTCGTCTGCGCGCACTGCATCAATCCACAGATGGCAATCGTCGTCGACGTCACATTTGCCACCGATCACCCGAATCTCGAAAAGAAAGAGCTCGGCGAGCACAAGATGGGATCGGGGCCAGTGATCAGCCGCGGCGCATTGATCTCACCGGTCGTGTTCGACCTGATCCGCACCACGGCACAGTCGAAGAAGATTCCATTCTCAGTACATGCCGTCGGCCGCGACACCTCGACGAATGCAGACGCGATCCACATCGCCCGCGAGGGAGTCGCTACGGCGCTCGTCTCGATTCCGAATCGGTATATGCATTCGCCGAACGAGATGATCAGCCTCGACGACGTGGACAAGACCGCCACGCTGCTCGCGGAAGCCTGCCGCGCCGTTCCGGCGAAGATTGATTTGACGGCACGCTGACCGACCAGCGTGTAGACTCTCGGCCGCTAGCTTTTGGGACGAGTGAGGTTGTTGTCAGGCCGGACGCGTCGCCCGTTGGTACGCTCGTGCCGCTGCGTCGCGCACGTCCCGTTCTTTGTCTTCGCGCAAGACGTTGATTGCCGCAATCGCGGCCTGCGTTCGCGCTTCCGACAGCGCCTGAATGGCCGCGATCCGGAACGAATTGGGCTTTCGCTCGAGCAACCGGCGCTTTGGCTCGGAAGCGCGAATGAGCTGCTCCACTGCCGCGGGCGTCGCGATCTTGCCTAACGCGGCGAGCAGCGCGAGCTGAACCTCGGTATCCGGCTCGTCCTCGAGCAAGGTACGCAGCTGCGCCGTGCTCTTCTCGTCTTTTCGCGAGGCAAGAGCCATTGCCGCGTGCGCGCGCGTCCGCGGCGATTCCGCCTGGAGCATGTCGCTCACGGCGCGGAAGCCTACTGTGGTGCCAAGGTTGATCAACGCGTTCGCGGCGGACTTCCGCACTCGTTCATCAACGTGCTGCAGTAACGGCAAAAGCGCGGGCTCCGCCGACTGGAGCTTCATTTCGCCGAGGAGATCCGTCGCGTTGCGGACAACGAACCAACGCGTGTCGCCGAGCATATGCACCAGTGTGCGCACACCGGTCTGCAATCGTGGCAGCACCTCGAGGTACACGTGTCGGTCCGTTGCAAGCGCCTCCTCCGTCAGGAGCTCGATCACCGCGTCAGCGCCTTCTGCGCCGGCGCGCGAGAGCACCGCTTCCAGATCACTCGCGATCTCGCGCTTGCGCGGGAGGAGCGTTGCGACTCCTCGCAGGAGTGCCGGCCGAAGCAGCCGTCGCAACGCCATCGTGCACGCCTGCCGACGGCCCTCGCTCACGCCATTCGACTCTCGCTTCACGATGCCGATGCAGACCGCGGCCAGCACATGCGTTCGTCCATCGCGCGACGCATGCTCGGCAAGCGTCGACAGTTCGTCGAAGAGTTGCGCCTCCTCGTTAGGTGCCTGCGCGCCGTCGAGCGCCGCGAACAGCGCGTCTGTATCGCCCTTGCTTAACTGCACGGCGCGAAACTGCTGCCACATCTCGCGGTTCTCCACGAGCTGCATTCCCTGCACGGGTGTGCCCATGTCGGGTAGCCGCAGCCCCTTGCTCGGGAGCGGTGTCGGCTCCGCGAGCTTGGGGTCCAGCCTTGGCGCAAGCGACTCGTCCTCGAATGCGAACTTGTACGACGTGAGCTTGAGCGCGGTGAACTGCTCGTGCGCGCTCCGTCCCTTGTCGCCGCTGGAGCCCGGCGTCGACACAATGCGCGCCGTACCAAGGAGCTCCGCTGGCGGCGCGTTCGCGGCAATCTCGATGACCATCACGCCGTGCTGCATCATCTGCGCGCCGAGCTCTGGTCCTGCGGCGAGCGCGTCCGGAAGCGACTTGCCGTTCGCGAATACGCGGCTCCCTCGGCGCGCGATCGTGATCGGGCCCTGACCAACGACGGCAATTGCCGCGCGCAACGCATCCTTCTGCTCCTCGACGTTCCGGGGGTCGTGGAGCAGAAGCCAAACGAGTCGTGCGTATTGGCAGGCAAAAACGATGGCAGGATTCACGGAGTCGGCATCGAGCTCGAGCGGCGCAGCGATGGCGTCACGGAGGCACGCCGCGCCCTCCACGCCGGGACACTCAGCAGACGCTGTGCGACGTCCCCCCGTCACGGCCCTTGGCCTAGTACCCGCTCAGCGCTCAATCGCGTAACTTCGCTTCGGTTTGTCTCGAACATGGAGTGAGATGGGCACGTCCTTCATACGCGGCCTGCCTGGCTTGCCGCGACGTTTGATTTTCGGCGCGCCCTTCGTCGCGTTGACAGTTGCTTTGTATGGCTGCGCGAGCAGCGCTCCGGCGGAAACTGTTTCCCACCCCGCATCGGCCGATCGCGCCGACGCGCACGCACTTCGCACCGACATCGCCTTTCTCGCAAGCGATGCTCTCGAGGGTCGCGGCACTGGCACGACAGGCAATGACTCGGCGGCCGCGTACATCGCAGGCCGGTTTCGCGCGCTGGGCCTCGAGCCCTTCGAGAGTGACTTCGAGCAGCACTTTGTTGCCCATCCATTGACCGCTCATACGGTCTCGCCGCGCTCGCTCCGGACGCAAAATGTCGTCGCACTGCTACCAGGGCGTGATTCATCCCTCCGCGGAGAATTCGTGATTGTCGGCGCACACTTCGATCATTTGGGCCGATCGACCGAGGGCGCGCTCGATCCGGATCGCAAGAACGCCGTTCGGCGCGGCGCAGATGACAACGCCTCGGGCACTGCCGCGGTGCTCGAGCTCGCGCGTTTGTTCGCTGTGTCACCGACTCGTCGTTCCATCGTTTTCGTGGCGTTCAGTGGCGAGGAACTGGGACTCCTCGGTTCCGAGTATTTCGTGTCGAACAGCCCGATCGCGCTCGACAGCAGCATCGCCATGATCAACTTCGACATGGTCGGACGACTGCGTGAAGACAAACTGATCGTTTACGGCGTTTCGACGGCAACGGAGCTTCCGGCGTTGCTCGACAGCGCCAATCGCGCCACTCAACGCGAGTGGCCTTCGCCGCTTCGCATAACGGCGCTCGGCGACGGATACGGTCCGTCGGATCACAGCTCCTTCTACGCGCGCAGCATCCCGGTGCTGCACTTCTTCACCGATCTGCACGATGACTACCATCGGGCCAGCGATGTTGTTGCCAAGATCAACGCAAAGGGTGAGGCTCACGTCGTCGATGTCGCGGAGAACGTCATTCGCGCGATTGCCGATCGCTCGACACGGCTGACGTTTGTGCGAAGCGCTGCGCCACCGGTGGCTAGCTCTCGCGAAGGCTCGGATGTTTATCTCGGGTCGATTCCGGACATGACGGCGGGGGCCCAAGGTCTTCGCCTAACGGGAATCCGCGCCGGCAGCCCCGCCGAAGAGGCAGGCCTCGTCTCGGGTGACATCGTCGTCGAATTCGCAGGTCGTGCTGTCAAGGATCTCTACGACTTCAGCGATGCCCTGTACTCGCACAAGCCGGGCGACACGGTCTCCGTCGTCGTGCTTCGCAACGGCGACCGCAAGCAGTTCACGGTGCGGCTGGGTAAGCGTGGGTGACGGATGCGTGTCTGGACCAGCGCCCGCTACACCTTCCCGCTTCCCGAGGGACATCGGTTTCCGATCGCGAAATACGAGCGACTCCGTGAGCGAGTCCTGCTCAGCCGCATCGTTAGTCCGGATGCTCTGAGCGAGCCCGCCCGTGCGACGCGCGAAGCGTTGCTCCTCGTCCACACCCCTGACTACGTCGATCGCTTTCTCGCAGGCAGCCTCTCACCTAACGAGCTCCGACGGCTCGGTCTCCCCTGGTCACCGGCGCTCGTGGAGCGATCGCTGCGCGCCGTTGGTGGCACCTGCGAAGCCGCCGCGGCGGCGATCGACGACGGCATCGCAATGAATCTCGCGGGCGGCACGCATCACGCCTTTGCCGATCACGGCGAAGGCTTCTGCGTGTTCAACGATGTCGCAATCGCGATTCGCTCTCTCCAACGCGCGGGTCGTGTGCGACGCGCCGCTATCGTCGATCTCGACGTGCACCAGGGGAATGGAACGAACTCCATTTTCGCGGGTGACGAGAGCGTCTTCACCTTCAGTATGCACGGCGGGAAGAACTATCCCTTCCACAAAGTTCCGGGTTCGCTCGATGTCGAGCTCGCGGACGGCACGCGCGACGCCGAGTATCTCGAGCAGCTCTCCACCCATCTGCCGAACGTGCTCGCGCGGGCCCAGGCGGACCTCGTTGTCTACCTCGCGGGCGCCGACCCTCACGAACGCGATTCGCTTGGCCGACTTGGCCTGACGTTCGACGGTCTCGCACGACGTGATGCGTTCGTCATCGACCTTTGTCGCGATGTCGGAATACCCGTCGCGATTACAATCGCCGGTGGTTATGGCCGCAATCTCGATGAGACCATTCAGATCCATCTGGAAACGACAAGGATCGCGAGGTCGGCGGCTCTGACCGTGCCAGCTCGATAACGCAAATCGCGATTCTTCCATGCAAGTCGCGGTCAGCCCCCTACGGATAAAATGACCGCTGCATGATTATGTTATTGGCGCCCAACGCCTTTTGAATGGGCTCCCTGTGGGACTGATCGTTGCCCTAGTTCGGCGTGGTCGCGCGGCGTCGTTTAGCCGCGCCTCCGTCTTCTCGACATCCCCCACGGAGAGCCTCATGTCAATAATGCTTCGTGCTCGGAAGGGCTTTACGCTCATCGAGCTGCTGATCGTGGTCGTCATCATCGGCATCCTTGCCGCGATCGCGATCCCGAAGTTCGCGAATACCAAGACGAAGGCGTATGTCACCGCAATGAAGTCGGACCTT
>DATEGN010000477.1:0-8353 GCA_035280125.1 Gemmatimonadaceae bacterium
GGCAAGCAACCATCACAACACGATCCGCGCTTCCTCATGACGAAACGGTCGAAGCCCAAGTCGCCGAATCCGCTGGCGGTGACGGCGTACTTCCCGGGGCGACGTTGCCCGACATTGCCAAACTCACGGCCGTCGCTGGGCAGATCGCCGGCGACGTCGCCAATGTCGCCGGCCGTGTCGAGACCGCATTCGATGATAGCGCGGCGCGCGAGCTGCGATTCTCGATTCGCAACTTTGCCGAGTTGTCCGCGATGCTGGCCCGCACGGTCCGATCCCATGCCGGGGATCTCGACACGCTCTCTCGCGGGCTCGGCAATGCGGTCGCGTCGCTCGAGCGGACGGCGACAAGCGCCGAGCGCATGGCGGCGCGTGTCGATACGTCGACAGCGAGCGGCGAAGTGCGGCAGATTGTCGAGGACGTCGCGCACGCGGCGGCCGATTTGCGCAGGACAGCGACGGAAATTCAGCTGCTCTCGAAGCAGCTTGCCCAATCGCAAGGGCGGCTCGACGCGTTCCTCACGAATGGAGATTCCGTCCTGCTGAAGATCAACTCAGGACAGGGCTCGCTCGGGCTACTCGTGAACGATCCGTCGCTGTATCGAAACAGCGACTCGCTCGTAACGCAGCTCCGGCATCTTTTGACCGACCTGCAGGCGAACCCTGGGAAATACGTAAGCGTGCGCCTGTTCTAAGCGACGAGAGGGCCGCACCTCGAGGATCTTCCGCACCGGCGTGCGGACAAACCCGACTGACGCCAACCGCGATCGCGGCACCTTGATCAAAGAGGATCTGCAAGGAGGCGTTATGCGACCTCGTCTTTCCATACTCGCGATCGGAAGTATCCTGGCGTTAGGCACCGTGAGCTGCGCGAGGATATATGACGTCCACACGCTGGCCGCGCCCAAGGTCTCGCTCACGGAGTTCCGGACCTTTCACATGTTGCCAACGCCGCGCCGACGAGACGGGCGAACGCCGTCGGGAGCGAATGATCCGATGGTGAGTAACTCCATTACGAATCGTGCGCTTCGGGCATCGGTCGCCGAGGCATTCGAGAAGCGCGGGTATGTGGATGTCGAATGGATGCCTGACGTCGTCGTTGCCGTCTACGCGAGCGCGCGCGACAAACTCGATCTGAGCGAGTGGCAATTCGGCTACTACAACTGGCCACATTGGTGGGATGCGATGCCACCGCACGCGGCCGTTCAGTACAAGGAGGGCACAGTCATCGTGGACGTGATCGATCCTGAGAGCCTCGATCTGCTCTGGCGCGGCACGGCAACAGCGACCCTCGGCGACAATCCTGAACAGAACACGAGGGAGCTGCAGAAGGCTGCCCTCGCGATCGTCGAGAAGTTTCCGCGCGTGAAATCTGAACCGGTGGTGGCGACACGTTGACTGAGGAGTCAGTCAGGGCGGCTCACGTGGTGCGAAGCAAACGTTCATTCGTAGCTTCGTCAACGGCCTGTCACTAGCTTGCGGCTGCGCAGCGGGGCTTTTCTCACCAGCCGGCGATCTTCCCCATGCGTCTGGCGCTCCTGGCGACGCCCTTGCGAACTGGCGGCCGTAACACGGCAGCTTCGCGCGGTCGCGAGGTCGGGACGGTACTCCGCTACCCTCACGCGCGCCAAATCGAACGCGATTCGCCGAATCCGCTAAGCTCGATCGTCGCTCGAGTTCGATCGCGCGAGGGATCCGGATTCTCTGCGATCGCCAGCGACTGGAACCCAGAAAGTGCGTGACCGTGCGACTCATCTGATACAAAAACGGAATCTGCACCCGCAGTGGTTGGTCCTGCTGCGCATCGTACTGATCGCCCGATGCGTGTTGGACCTAGCTTTCGCCTGGCGCATCCAGCGAATCCCGAGCTCGTCGGTGATCGACCTTGCGGATGCCTTCGCTCCATTCGCGCTGTTCGACGGCATCGCGGCGTTCGCCATTGCGGTGGCCGGCTTCGCCGCATGGCTTCCGCGCGGCATCGTCGTGCTCGCCGCGGGCGATGCCATGCTTCGGCTCGCGGCGGCGAACGCGCTCCACTTCGCACCTGGAATTTCGTACTTCCCGGTGACGATCGTCCTCTATGTCGGACTGCTTGCGGCTTTTGCATTGGCATTCGGCATTGCCGAGACGGTCGCGGCGCGGGAGATCGAACACGAAGTCGGCCGGAATCCACTAAGCATTGCTCTCGCTGCCGCGGGTGCCGCGACCGTCGCACTGGCGGTCGCCCAATTCGCCTTGCTACACGCTCCCAACGCGCTCAAGAACCTGTTGACGCTCGGAATCGCACTGCAGGCTTTGACGATGCTAGCGGTCGCCGCTGGCGCCCGCCCGCGCGCCTAACGGCCAGACAATCTGTTCCACTCCCGTCCGTGCCCGCGCACCGGCCTCGACGACGGTGAGGGAAACCACGACCGTTTGACAGGGATTCGGCGTTGCAACCTCCTCCGGTTGTCCGACGCCAATCGAGGGTGTCTTCGGACGGCGCAGCGGTCCTTGTCTGGCGATGCTTCCTCATCGCTCAGTTTGAGGGCACCATGCACAAGGTCAACCGCAAGACAGCACGGCCGTCCCACGATTCTCTCGCTGAATATCTGAATGAAATCGGCCGTTACCCTGTCCTGACGCGCGACGAGGAGCTCGCTCTCGGCGCCCGCATTCGCTGTGGCGATCGCGACGCATTCAACGAGCTCGTCTGCGCGAATCTTCGGTTCGTCGTCTCGGTCGCGAAGCAGTACCACTCGCACAGTGTCGGTCTGCTCGACTTGATCTCCGAGGGCAACGTTGGGCTCGTCCGCGCTGCGCGCAAATTCGATCATAGGAGGGGGATCAAGTTCATCACCTATGCGGTGTGGTGGATCCGCCAGGCCATGCTGCAAGCGCTCAATGAGCAATCACGCATCGTTCGCGTGCCGTCGCGCAGAGCGGGCAATGTCCATCGCCTCGGCCGACACGTGAACGCGCTCTTTCAGAAGCTCGGGCGCGAGCCGACCCACGAAGAAATTGCCGATGAGTTGGAGATCACCGAAGAAGAGGTTGCGGAGAGCATGTCGATCGGGCAGCGGCACGTGTCCCTCGACACGCCGATGGCTGATGCCGCGGAAAGTACGTTGCTCGACTGTCTCGCCGACCAAATGAGTCCTTCACCAGATCAGGAGAGCGAGGAGCATTCGATCTCGACTTCCGTTTCGCTGGCGCTCTCGCGTCTTCGAGCGCGAGACTTGATCGTGCTCCGCTTGTACTTCGGGTTCGACGGCGAAGAACCAAAGACTCTGGAGCAGATCGGCGCGCAGCTTGGCGTCACGCGGGAGCGCGTGAGGCAGATTCGTGATCGCGCACTGCGACGACTCCGCAGCGCCCTGCCGCATCTCGCGCTGGCCAGCTGAGGGCAAGCACCTGCACTCGAGGCCCATGAATCTCTCCACAAGCTGATGGCCTAAGGCCGACTGCGGGGTTCGGGTCCATGGGCGGAATTGTCCCCGCATTGCTCGTTCGCTTAGCAACGCCAGTGACGATGTAACACCCGCGGCGTGCTAGTCGGCCCCGTCGGAGGTTTGTGTAGACACGTGTCGGGCAATTACCGACGAACGGACGCATTCCCTCCGACTGCCCATTCAGGCGCCGCGTCCTAAGCTCTCTTGTGTACGGGATGCCATTCACATAACGAGTCCGTGCTCGGGAACGCTGCGCTTGGAGGACACATGTACCGCACGCTCATTGTGCCACTCGACGGCTCGCCATTCGCCGAGCGCGCGGTCGCGACCGCCGCCGCGATTGCCAAGCAGTCTCACGCGGAGCTCGCGCTTGCGCGCGTCCACGAGGCCTATCTCTACGAAACAACCGACTACTCTCGCGTTGATGACCACTCTCGCCGGGATCAGGAGGAATATCTCGCTCGAGTCGCCGAGGGTATCGAGACCACGATTGGCATTCAACCACGCCGTGTGCTCCTCGAGGGCGTCATTCCACTCGCCATCAGTGAGTTCGCATCGAGCGTCGAAGAGCCGCTCATCGTCATGTCGACGCACGGACGTACTGGTTTCAGTCGCCTCTGGCTGGGAAGCGTCGCCGACGCGCTCCTTCGATATCTCTCCACGCCAGTACTGATGTTGCGCCACCAGGCGAGCGGACTGAATCTCACTCAGCCCCACCGGTTCGAGAATGTGCTCGTCCCGCTCGACGGCTCCGACGTGGCCGAGCTCGCGCTCACGCACGCGGCGGCGCTCGCGAGACCATTCGGCGCGACGCTGACGCTCCTACGCGTTGTCGCTCCCGCGCCAGCACCGGTGGCGCTCTACGCCGCGCCCTTCGCGGCACCCGCACTCGAGCAGTTCGACGAAACATTGCGGCCGCGCATCGACGAAGCTGGTGACTATGTCAACGCGGTCGCCGCTCGGCTGCATGCAAATGAGTCCATCCCCACGGTCCGGACCGACGTGCGCGTCTCCGAGTCAACCGCGCCCGCAATCCTCGACACAGCGGCAGCTCATAACGCTGACACGATCGCCATCGTGACACACGGCCGTGGGCTTTCACGTCTCGTGTCGGCCAGTGTCGCCGACAAGCTGCTGCGCGCTGGGCCTGACGCCGTGCTGGTACTGCGGGCGTCGCCAGCGCCATGAACTAGAACGAGGCAATGCCACTGCCCTAGCGGAGAGGCCACAGAGACTGGAACGAGTTGACGGAGCGAGGCTCATATGCGACTCGATACTGCTGTCGTTGGGATCGACTTCAGTCCGGAATCGATCGCTACTGCGAACTGGATCGCGGGAACGCTCGCGCCGGCCGCGCGCGTTGTCCTCGCGCATGCGATCGAGCCGCCCGCAAGACCTGCTTTTCTCGTCGCCGAAACGCTGCCGCCCGAAATGTTCGCGATCTCGGCCCAGGCGAAAGCACACGAACGATTGGCCGATATTGCGGCAACGATTCACGGTCCGAGTGTGAACCACGAGGTGCGCACCGGGCGCGCGCACACCGTCATCGCGGAGCTCGCCAAGGAGGTTGGTGCCGACCTTGTCGCCCTCGGCCCACATCGGAATTACGAGCACTCCTCGATGCTGCTCGGCACGACGGCGGATGTCGTCATTCGAAACGCGAGCGTGCCTGTCCTGATCGGGTCGCGCTTGCCCTCCAGGAATCGCACACGCGTCGTGGCCGGGGTAACGGATTCCTCGGCGCTGCCGCGCGTCTTTGCCTTCGCTGATGATCTCGCCGCCAGGCTCGGCGCACGCCTAACGTTAGTCAATGTGATCGAGTCGGCGGCGTACACCCATATGGCGTCCGTGGCCGCCGCACACGCGCACGGGGACGATGAGCGAGAGCGCGCCGAAGTCGAGGGTAATTTGCGATGGCAGACCGTGCACTGGCTCTGGAAGGCCGCCGCGGCCGGCATCGAACCTGCGCGCGTCGACACGCGTGTGGAGCACGGGGCGGCAGCCGAAGCAATCCTGGAAGTGGCGCGACAAGAGAAGGCGGCGCTCATCGTGCTGGGAGGCCATACACCGGTGCGACACCTCCCCTCGGTGCTCGGTCGAACAGTGAGACACGTGCTCTACGGAGCACGATGCGGAGTAGTCGTCGTGCCCGCGCTGAGCTAGTCCGTAGGCCGCGACCTCGCCAGTCGCCACGTCTGCCCGACGACTCCCGGCACCGCGCCGAGCGCGAACGCGAGCACCCAGCCTTCGGGCTTCAGCGGCGTCGTACCGAGAATGTCGCCTAGCGGCCGCCATGCCACGGCGAGCAGCTGCAACGTGACCGTAAGCGCGACGGCGCCCAGCGCATAACGATTCGATGTGATGCGGGACAGCGTCAGCACAGGACCATGGGCGCGTGCGTTGCCGAGGTGGAAGATTTGCGCGAGGGCCAATGTGGAGAAGCTCAAGGTGACCGCGCGCGAAATCTCGCCTGGCCAAAGCCGGAGCCCGGCAACGAGTGCGACGATTGTCACACCAGAAATGAGCATGGCGTAGCCAACGCCGCGCCACAACACGCGGCGCGACAGCAATGGACTTCGCGGATCGCGCGGCGGCTGGCGTAGCACATCCTCTTCCGCCGGTTCGATCGCGAGGGCCAGCGCCGGGAACGTGTCGGTCACGAGATTCATCCACAACACCTGTAGCGGCGTCATCGGCAACGGAAGCCCACTGACCCCAGCGACGAGCAAGGAGATGATCTCGGCGATGTTGCAGCTGAAGAGATAAAATACGAACTTGCGAATGTTCGCGACGACGACGCGCCCTTCTTCGACCGCGGCCGCAATCGTCGGAAAGCGATCGTCGCTGAGCACGATCCCGGCGACTTCCTTCGCCGCGTCGGTGCCACGGCGGCCCATGGCCACGCCGATGTTGGCTTTTTTGAGCGCGGCTGTGTCATTGATGCCATCGCCGATCATTGCGACCACCTCGCCGCGGCGCTGCTGCGCACCGATGATGCGCAGCTTTCCTTCGGGGCTCACGCGGCTCACGATGCCGATGTGATCGACACCGAGCGAGAGCGTGTCATCGGACATGCTATCGAGCGCACTCCCGTCAATCGCTTCGTCCGCGTCGGCGACCAGGCCGAGATCACGCGCGACCGCAAGCGCCGTGGCGCGATGGTCACCGGTGAGCATCACGGTCCGGATCCCCGCACCACGCAACACGGCAATCGTGTGCGCGACATCGGGCGCTGGTGGATCGGTGATGCCGACGAGTGCCACGAAGCGCAAGTCACGGAGCGCTCCCTCCGTCGCGCGCGAGACATGACCGTCCGCCAATGCCAACAGTCGAAGCCCACGCGTCGCCATGTCAGACGCACGTTCTTCGATTGTGCGCCGCCACTGGTCGTCCAGCGCACGATCATCGCCAGCGGTCGCAATGCGTGTGCACCGTTCGAGGATCCGGCGAGGCGCACCTTTCACATACGCAACAAGATGGCGACCATCGCGGTGTATCGTGGCCATCAGCATGCGCGCGCTGGAGAACGGCACTTCAGCAACTTCTGGGTTGTTGGCCACGAGCTCGGCACGGACGATGCCGGCACTGCGGGCGACGAAAAGCAAGGCGACTTCCGACGGATCGCCTCGGCCTTCCCAGTGCTCGTCAACCCGTAGAATCGATGCGCGATTCGCAAGCGCACCGATCGTGAGCGCGCTGTGCAGTCGTTGCTCGGCGTTGGCATCGAGCGGACTGCGGTTCGCGGCGAGATCGAGCTCGATGTCGGGGACCCACATGGTGGTAGCTGTCTGCGCACCCGCGGTGAGCGTGCCTGTCTTGTCGGTGCAGATCACGGTGACAGAGCCGAGTGCCTCGACGGCAGTGAGGCGTCGGGCGACAGCGTGCCGGCGCGCCATGCGGCGCATGGCGATGGCCATGGTCATCGTGACGACGGCGGGCAATCCCTCTGGTACCGCGGCGATGGCGACGGCGATTCCCATCTCGAGCACGACACCGAGCCGCGCGCCTCGCAAGAGATCTACGAGCGCGACCAGGCCACCAATCGCGATCGCGATCAGCGCGAGTTGGCGGCCTAACGAGTCCATTCGCTGCTCGAGCGGTGTGGGCTCGTCGTGAATGTCGCGGACGAGGGCACCGATGTGCCCGACCTCGGTTGCCATGCCAGTCGCGATCACAGCCGCGCGTGCAACGCCGTCGGCAACCGTGGTGCCCTTATAGATCATGGTCACGCGATCCGGTAGCGACGCGCCTTCCGGAAGCACGGCGTTTGGATCTTTCGCTACACTCGTCGACTCGCCCGTGAGCGCCGCCTCGTCCATCTGGAGATCGGTTGCGGTGAGCAGCCTCGCATCGGCGGGAACCGCCTGGCCCGGCTCGAGCTCGATGACGTCGCCCGGAACGAGCTCCCGCGCGTCGATATCGCGCGTGGCTCCGTGGCGAACGACGACTGCACTGGGAACGTCCAGCTTCACGAGCGCTTCCATTGCGCGGCGCGCCCGAAGCTCGGTGACGAAACCGATCGCCACGTTGAGCACGAGGACCGTCCCGATCGCCGCGGTGTCGAGGGAATCCCCCATCGACCACGCGAGCGCGCCCGCCACGACGAGCAGCGCAATCACGACGCTGCGGAATTGCCTAACGAGAATGCGCCAGGCGGCCTCCGGCGGCGAGCGAAGGAGTACATTCGGACCGTGAGTCGCGAGTCTTTGCCGAGCTTCGGCGTCGGTCAATCCCGAAGTGCTCGATCCGAGCAGCGAGAGCACTTCGTCCCCGCCGAGTGTGTGCCAGCACTGCCTCGCGGTCCGGTTCGCCTCGCGCTCCGCTTGCATCCTCGACTGGCTCGTTGGGTCGTCAGCCCGCGGCGGGACCCGCAATGGATCGCGCGCCGGTTCTTGAATCGCTTCGATGTCCAGTTTCGAAAGAAT
>DATEGN010000478.1:0-9579 GCA_035280125.1 Gemmatimonadaceae bacterium
GACTGGCTGGCGGTGCTCCGTGGAACGTTCGTGCCGCACCTCAGCACCTCGCGTGAGTATTTGCTCATGTTCGTCGCGATCATGGGCACGACGATCTCGCCGTACCTGTTCTTTTGGCAAGCGGCGCAGAACGCCGAGCAGGACGCGCTGATCATGCGGCGCATTGTTGGGCGGCCGCGACGGGCAGTTCAGCGCGAGCTGCGAGCCGCCGCGCGCGACGTCAATGCCGGCATGCTGTTCTCGAACCTGATCATGTATTTCATCATTCTCACCGCCGGCTCGACGTTGCATCCAGCAGGGCTCACGAATGTGCAGACGGCCGAGCAGGCCGCCGCGGCTCTGAAGCCGCTCGCGGGAGACGCGGCGGCGCTGCTTTTCACACTGGGACTCGTTGGGACGGGCATGCTTGGCGTTCCTGTCCTGGCGGGCTCGGCTGCGTACGCGATTGCCGAAGCCGCGGCCTGGCGCGCGGGGATGGATCAGAAAGTCCACAAGGCGCGGCAGTTCTACGGTGTGATCACCGTTGCGATGCTCGTCGGGATGTTGCTCAACTTCCTGCACGTGAACGCGATCAAGCTGCTCATTGGCTCCGCGGTCATCAATGGGCTGCTCGCGCCGCCGCTGATCGCCATCGTGTTGGTGGTGTGCAACAACGAGAAGGTGATGGGCTGCCATCGAAATAAGCGCATACTCAACATCCTTGGCGGGATCGCCGCTGTGATGATGACGGCGGCAGTGGTGGCTTTAGTGGTGTCGTTCTGGTGATTCCGGCGGAAACCGCGTGAACCGCGTGAACGGCGGAGACCGCGTGAACGGCGGAGACCGCGTGAATGGCGGAGACCGCGTGAATGGCGGAGACTGCGTGAACGGCGGGAGCCGCGTGAATACCGGAACCCGCGAGAGCACCGCTTAACTGCGGCGGTGCCGCATCGACAGGCGCAGCGCGTGATGATTGGGCGAGTGATCGTGAGTCCAGGGCCTACGAAACGACTCGCGCGGCGCTCGAATGATTACAGATTGCAAACGTCGCTGCGCGATCGTGATGCCATGGGTAAAACGAATGGCCTTCGCGCGCTCGAGCTGGCTCAGCTAATTCTCGACGAAGTGCTCGATGCCATCGAGGAGTTTCCTCGGGGAGATCCAGCCGGGTTGCGATATCAGCTCGCCACCGCCGCGGACTCTGTCCTTGGCAACATCGCTGAGGGGTTTGGACGAGCGACACCTAACGAGAAGCGTAACAAGCTACGAATTGCGCGGGGCGAGCTCGAGGAGGCGCAAGCTCATCTGAGAGCCCCCGCTCGCCGTCACTACATGCCGGCGAAACGATTCTATCGAATCTGGAATCTGATGGTCGTATTGCATCGCATGATCGTGAAGCTCATGCGTCGTCGCTGAACGAGGGAATCAGTGCTTTCCTCACGGCCGCATCGCCGTTCACGAGGCTCCCGGTGTTCACGAGGCTCCCGGTGTTCACGCGGTTTCCGGCGTTTACGCGGTCTCCGTCGCTCATGCGGTTTCCGGTGTAAACGCGGTTCCCGCTCTTCACGCGGTTCCCGCTCTTCACGCGGTTCTCGCCATTCATGCGGTTGCCGCCGTTCAATGCTCTTCGACAACCTCCTACGGCATCACTCCCAACCTCTTCTCCAACTCCTCGCGCCGCGAGCGTGACACTGGAAGTCGCAATCCGCTCTTGAGTTGCACTTCGTAATCGCCACCCGCCCCACGCAGCAGCGTATCGACCAGCTGTAACCTAACGATTGCCGATCGGTGAATTCGCACGAACTGCCGCGGATCGAGCCGCTCTTCCAGCGTGTGCATGGCCTCGCGGATCAGATGCGTCTTGTCGCCGGTGTGGAGCTCCGCGTACGGACCATCGGCGGTGATGTAGTCGATCTGTTCCACGGGCACGACGCGCACCTTGCCACGCATCTCGACGGCGATGCGCTCGAGATATCCCGACGACTCCGCCCCGCTTCGCGGCGTCCCGGTGTCGGTCGGGCCTTGCTGGAGCACCGCAAGCAGTTGCTCGCGTAGTTTGCCCAACTCACGCAGCTCGATGAGCTGTCGCGCGCGGCGGAAGGCCTGCTCGAAACGCTCGTCATCGAACGGCTTCACGAGATAGTCGAGCGCGGCAAGCTCGAACGCTCGCAGAGCGTACTGATCGAAGGCCGTAACAAAAATCGTCGCCGGCATCTTGTCGGCGCCGATCTCACGGACGACGTCGAGTCCCGTCTTGCCAGGCATCTGCACGTCGAGAAAAACGAGGTCGGGTGACGTGCTGCGAATCGCATCGATCGCCACCGCGCCGTTGTCGGCGGTCCCGATGACCTCGACACCCTGTTCGTGCGCGAGCAGATCGACGATCCGCTCCCGACCGAGGAGCTCGTCATCGACGACGAGAACACGGATCGGCGCGTTAGGCACGCCGCATCAAGCGATCGAGACCACTGCCGACGTGCGCAGATCGGCCCGCGTGTGGTATGGCAAGCGAATCTCGGCGATCGTCACTGGCCCTTCTTCGGCCCGCAACTCGAAGCTCTGCTCGTCACCGTAGAGATGTGACAGTCGCGCGCGTGTGTTGCGGACGCCGACGCCGGTGCCCGCGAGGGTGCCGGTGCCGACCTCGCTCGGCGGCGCATTGTTCTCGACGCAGAGCAGGAGCTGGCCTCCATCGATGCGACCCCGCAATGTGATGTGTCCAATTCCCTCGATTCTCGCGACTCCATGCTTGATCGCGTTCTCGACGATGGGCTGGAGGATGAGATTCGGAACGAGCGCATCCATCGCCCGCTCTTGAACATCAGTCGTGATCTCGAGCCGACCTTGAAAACGCACCTCCATGATTTCGAGGTAGCGCCGCAACAGCTCGAATTCCTCTCGTAATGTTATTTCCTGATCGCCCGGTCCTTCTATCGTGTGTCGCAACAGCTCGCTGAGGCGCGAGATCATGCGCCTCACGCCGCGCGGGTCTCGCTCCACCAGCGATGAGATTGCATGCAGTGTATTGAAAAGGAAGTGCGGATCGAGCTGCATGCGCAGTGCGTCGAGCCGCGCCTCGGCGAGCTGAGCGCGTAATTGCGCGGCGACACGGAGCGATTCCTCGCGTTGCCGCCGGTACCGAAGTGAGTAGGCACGCGCGAGCCCGGCGGCGAGGACGCCGAGATAGATGATGAAGTCGTTGAGGTACCACGGCCGCAACCAGACATAGCCTGGAGGCCCTCCGCGACCTCGTCGCGGCGGAAAGGGCGTCAGGGCACTGCGTACGTCATCGCCGATGACGCCTAACGCGACCGCGATCGCGAACCCAACAGCGACAAGAATCACTGCACCGACGACACGATGCTTGTGGTCGGCAAGAAATCGCGAGCTCAACCAGAATATGAGCGGAGTGAGCAACGCCCAGGAATAGGCCGACAGAAGCGCAAGCGCGATTGGGGCAGACGCGTTCGTAAACTGTAAACCGAGTTGCCGTGGATCGAGCAGTCGATTCGCGAAGGTCAGCGCAGCCATGAAGGTCCAGAATGCGACGATCAATACCAGCTCGCGCCGGCTGAGCCGGAAGGGCGGACTGGACAGGTCAGCGGCAGCTGCCTTCGTGCTCGTTTCTAGTTCACTAATGGTGCTCACGGTGACCGGCCCCTCTTCGACGTGTGGAAGCATACGCGAGGCCGCGATCTGGCGCCAAACCATTCATGACGCCTGAATGCCATTCATGACACCAGCGTGCAAGTCGTTGCAAACCGGGCATTTAGGTCATCGAAAAGCGGTATAATCATCCTCGACGCGATAGGTCTCTCGACTGAGAGCCAGTACGCGTGAGTGAGCGGCTGAGGCCGTAGAACCGAGAGGATGATTTATGAAGAAATCGAGAATCGCAGCGGCAGCAGCCGTCGTCGTGCTCGCTGCCAGTAGCGTCGCGATGTACCGGCGGGCCGATGCGAATCAAGTTTCGCCCTACCGGTTCGCAACGGTCACGCGTGGGAACTTGCAAGCGACGGTTTCCGCGACCGGCGCACTCAGCGCTGTGACGACAGTGCAGGTCGGCACACAGGTGTCCGGCCAGATCTCGGCGCTGTACGCCGACTTCAATCAAAAGGTGAAGAAGGGGCAGTTGTTGGCCCGCATCGATCCGACGTTGCAGCAGCAGGCGGTGCAGGATGCGCAGGCGGGCGTCGAGCGCGCGCAATCGCAATACGCGATGACTCAGGAGGAGTACAATCGGGAAAAGACGCTCTTCGACTCCAAGGTGATCACTGCGACCGAGTTCAATACGGCGCAGTCAAACAACGAAGTCAATAAAGCCAATCTCAAATCGGCGCAGATCGCGCTCGATAAAGCGAAACAGAATCTCGCGTACACGAACATCTACGCGCCGATCGACGGTGTGATCGTGGCGCGCACCGTGGATGTTGGCCAGACGGTCGCGGCGAGCCTCTCGGCTCCCGAGCTCTTCCTCATCGCGAACGATCTGTCGCAGATGCAGATCCTCGCGAACGTGGACGAGAGCGACATTGGCCAGATCGCGGTTGGTCAGCCAGTGACGTTCACGGTACAGGCATATCCGAATCGCAGCTTCACCGGAACGGTGCAGCAGGTTCGGCTACAATCAACGACGCAAGACAACGTCGTGAACTACACGACCGTGATCTCGGTCGCAAACACCGACGGCAAGCTCCTGCCCGGAATGACGGCAACCGTGTCGTTCCTGACAGGGTCGGCGACGAATGCGCTGCTCGTGCCTAACGCGGCACTCCGATTCCGCGCGACGCCCGAGATGATGGCGGAAGCCGGCATCAAGGCGAGAAGCGCGACAGGAAGCGGTGCAACTGCGAACGGCGCGAGTGCCAACGGCGCAACTGCCAATGGCGCGGCTGCAAACACCGCGACGGCCAGTCGGGGCGCGAACGGCGCCGCAGCGAACGGTGGTCAGCGAACTGGTGGTAACGGTGCCCGCGGCGGCAGTGGCGGTGCGCGGCCGAGTGCGGGAATGCTCTGGTACATGGACAAGAACGGGAAGCTCGCGGTTGCGCGTGTGAAGACCGGTCTCACCGACGGTCAAACGACCGAGATCATCCCGCGCGATAGCACGGCGGTTCAGGCAGGACTGCAGGTCATCACCGGTACGACGACGGCGACCGCGAGCAGCACCAGCGCGAGCTCCGCGAATCCGCTGCAGCCACAAGGCGGCGGCCGACGCGGACCGGGAGGGTTCTAACATGACGAGCGAAATCAACATCGCCGCGCCGGTGATCGAGATCAGCGGCGTGACGAAGGTCTACAAAACCGGATCGAACGAGGTCGCCGCGCTCAAAGGCATCGACCTCACCGTTAGGCAGGGCGAGCTCGTGGCAATCATGGGCTCGTCCGGCTCAGGAAAGTCGACCCTGATGAATATCCTGGGGTGCCTCGATGTCCCGACCGAGGGTAGCTATGCCCTCGATGGGACGCGCGTCGAAAAGCTGAGCAAGAATGAGCTCGCTGATATAAGAAATCAAAAGCTCGGCTTCGTCTTTCAGGGCTTCAACCTGCTCGCGCGAACGACGGCGGTCGACAACGTCGAATTGCCATTGCTTTACGATCGCACGGGCTCGAAGAAGAACACGAGGGATCTGGCGAAACACGCGCTCGAGCGTGTGGGCCTGGGCGAGCGTCTGGATCACCAGCCGAGTGAATTGTCGGGTGGTCAGCAGCAGCGTGTTGCGATCGCGCGAGCGCTCGTGACGGAGCCGCGGCTGCTCCTCGCGGACGAGCCGACGGGCAATCTGGATAGTCGCACGTCGGTCGAGGTGATGGCGTTGTTCCAGCAACTGAACGCGCAGGGGATCACGATTCTCATCGTGACGCACGAGCCAGACGTCGCGCACTACGCGACGCGGATCGTGGAAGTCCGTGACGGGCGCATTCGCCGCGACCATCCGGTCGAGCAGCGACGCGACGCCGCGGCGGACCTGCGGAACATCGACGCCGACGTCGTGATCGACGTGCAGGCAGGACATGCGGAGGCAGCATGAAACAGCAAACGCTTCTCAAGCTGGCATCGCAGAGCATCCTGAAGAACAAGATGCGGACGCTCCTGACGATGCTTGGCATCGTGATCGGTGTCGGCGCGGTGATCGTGATGGTCGCGATCGGCAATGGCGCTCAAGCCCGAATTCAAGACCAAATCAAGAGTCTTGGGACAAATGTGATCATGATCATGCCGGGTTCCACCCAACAGGGCGGAGCCAGTCAAGGCGCAGGCACGTTCAATCGCCTAACGGTTGACGATGCCGAGAAGGTCAAGAAGGACGCGACGCTGTTGTCGGCTGTTTCGCCCGTGATCCAGACGCGCACGCAAGCGATTGCGGGCGGCGCCAACTGGCGCACCCAGATCAACGGCGTGTCGACGGACTATCTGACGATCCGCGACTGGAGCGTCGCGAGCGGTTCGCTGTTCAGCGACAACGACGTGAAGTCGATGCGAAAGGTTGCGGTGCTTGGCGCTACCGTGGCGCAGAATCTGTTTCCCGGGACTGATCCAGTGGGCGCGCAGGTCCAGTTGGGCCACGTTCCCTTCCAGGTCATCGGCGTTCTTGCGACGAAGGGGCAGAATGCGACCGGCAACGACCAGGACGACGTGATTCTCATTCCCTACACGACCGCTCAGGCGCGGTTGAGTGGGTTCGTCAGGCTCGGACAGATTCTCGCGAGCACGGATTCGCCGAACGATATCCCAGCAGCGCAGGACGAGCTTCGCGGCATCATGCGCGAGTCGCACAAGCTGGGCGACTACGCGGACGACGACTTCACGATTCGCAATCAGAACGAGCTCGCCGACGCTGCGTCGTCGACGACCAAGGTCATGACGTATCTGTTGGCGGCAATAGCATCAGTGTCGCTGGTAGTCGGTGGAATCGGAATTATGAACATCATGCTCGTGTCGGTGACTGAACGGACCCGCGAGATCGGCATCCGTATGGCGATCGGCGCGCGCGGCTCGGACGTGCTCACCCAGTTTCTGGTCGAGAGCATCGTCATGAGCGTCGCCGGTGGCATCATCGGCCTGCTGGTTGGTTTCGGCGGTGCGGCACTGCTCGGACACTTCACGGGATGGAGCACGTCGACACCGCCCATCGCGGTGGCCATCGCCGTCGGGTTCTCGGCCGCCGTCGGTGTGTTCTTCGGCTATTACCCGGCTCGTAAGGCCGCGGCGTTGAACCCGATTCAAGCCTTACGCTACGAATAAGGAGACGACGATGTTCGCCCACAGTGGAATTCGCAGAAGACTGGGTGTCCCTTTCGCGTTGGTCGCGCTCGGCGCGACGATGCTCGGGGCCCAGCAGCCGGCGCCTGGCTCGCCAGCGCCGACAGTCATCACCTTTGATCAGGCGCTGAAGCTCGCGCTGACACAGAACGTCGGCATCAAGCAAGCGCAGAACAGCGCCGCGCTGAACAGTACGAACGTGACGCAGCAGAAGCTCGCGTTCCTGCCGAACCTCAGTGTCACGGCGAATACGGGACAGTCGTACGGCAATGTCTTCAATACCACGGATGGTACGCTCGCGAGCACGACGACCAACACGCTCAATACGGGCATTTCGTCGAGTGTCACGCTCTTCGACGGAATGAAGAACGTTGCCAATCTCAAGAGCGCGCAGCTGAGCGAGAACGCGGGCGAGCAGGATCTTGCTCGTGCGAAGCAGACCGCGGTCTTCACCGTCGCGTCGAACTATCTGGCGCTCGTGACCGCGCAGCAGCAGCTCGACGTCCAGCAACAGAATCTCACCGCGCAGGAGGCACTCGAGAATCAGATCAGTCAGTTCGTGAAAGCAGGCTCACGGCCGATCTCGGATCTCTATCAGCAACAAGCGAGTGCGGCGAGTGCCCGCGCAGGCGTTGTGTCGGCGCAGAACGCCGTGGAGCTGGCGAAGGTGGATGCCATTCAGACGCTGCAACTGGATCCACGCGGCAATTACGAATTTCAGGCGCCTGCCTTGCCCGACACGGCGGCGACGAACGTGAATTTCAATCTCGATTCGCTGCTCGATCGCGCCTTCGCGCAACGGCCGGATTTGGCCGCCGACGCGACCCGCGCGAGTGCGGCCCAACAGGACATCAAGGCGGCGAATGCGAGCAAGTATCCAACGATCTCGCTCACCGGCGGCTACAACACCGGCGTGACGAGCGCAAACGACGCGAGCTTCCTCGACCAGTTGAATCAGCGTCGCGGCGGCTCAATTGGAATTGGCATCTCGATCCCGATCTTCGATCGTGGCGCGACGCAGGCCGCGAGCGAGCGGGCGCAGATTGCGGCCGATAACGCGAACCTTGCGTTGAGCACACAGCGACAGCAGGTCGCACTCGAGGTGAGGCGAGCCTATCTGGATTATGACGCAGCGCGTCAGCAACTCGCAGCGGCGGATGCACAACAAAAATCTGCGACGCTTGCCGTGACGACAACGCAGCAACGCTACCAGGTTGGAGCGGCGACACTCGTCGAGGTCACGCAAGCGCGAGCGACGCAGGTGCAGGCACAGAGCGCCTACATCAACGCGCGCAACAATCTCGTCTTCCAGCAATCGCTCATGTCGTACTACACGGGCGAGCTCAATCCGGCGAACGCGGTCATTGGCGGCTGAAAACAGGACGAGGGCTAGAGAATGGGGGCTAGGGAGTTCAATTCCCTAGCCCTATTCGTTTGCCCGAACCCCCTGGCGTGATTCTTTCGAACCGTCAGACAGTCGATCCGACGCTCCGGCTCTCGTGTGGCCGGCACACTGTCGCGCCGTAGACTCAAGGTGACGCTGATGGCCGATTCGCCGACCGTACTCCTCGTCGAAGACAACTACGACAATCTTCGTATCTACTCCACGATACTCTCGTATGCCGGCTATCACGTCCTGGAAGCAACCGATGGCGAGGCCGGCCTTGCAACCGCACGCAGCGGTCGGCCGGATCTGATCCTGATGGACGTGTCCATTCCAAAAATTGACGGCTGGGAGGTTACGCGGATGCTCAAGGCCGATCCCGCTACCTCTTCGATTCCTGTCGTAGCACTTACTGCTCACGCGCTTGCCAGCGACCGCGCGCGCGCCGACGAAATCGGATTCGACGGTTACATACCAAAGCCGGCAGAGCCGCGCCTCGTGTTAGCAGAAGTAGAGCGTCGACTTGGAAAGGGAGTCGAACGCTAAGAGAACAGACTTTGAGCGTTGCGGGAATCCGCTTCTCTGCCAACGGCCTTTGCGTAATGCGGACGGTCATGCAGATCGCGTTGTAAAAGCAACCAATGGGCGAGCATTGTATTTTCGTAACTCTTTATAAACAAATCTGTTACAGACTTTGTGCCGACGGGCGCGCACGTTGCCTTTGTGGGGCGCGTCACCACGCTCGGCCCTGACGGGAATGAGCGTGACCAAGCGACACATCCACTTCCCCCAGGGTAACTCAATGAAAACCATGCTTCGTGCTCGGAAGGGCTTTACGCTCATCGAGCTGCTGATCGTGGTCGTCATCATCGGCATCCTTGCCGCGATCGCGATCCCGAAGTTCGCGAATACCAAGACGAAGGCGTATGTCACCGCAATGAAGTCGGACCTT
>DATEGN010000479.1:0-12892 GCA_035280125.1 Gemmatimonadaceae bacterium
CGTCGTGGCGATGGTGCCGCAGACGGGAGAGGTGCTCGCACTCTACAGTGCGCCCAGCTTCGATCCGAACCGATTCATTGGCGGCGTCTCGGCCGAATACTACGACTCGCTGCGAAACGATCCGCGAAAGCCGCTATACAACAAGGCCCTCCAGGGAACGTATCCGCCAGGTTCAACCTGGAAGCTGGCGACTTCGGTCATCGCGTTGCAGGACAACGCTGTCACTTTCAACGAGCATATGCCGACGTCGTGCACCGGCGGCATGTACTGGGGCAATCGTTACTGGCGATGCTGGGAGAAGACTGGACACGGGAGCCTGAATTTGAGCCAGGCGATCGCCAAATCGTGTGACGTGTACTTCTATCAGCTCGGGTTGCGGCTCCAGGTCTCACGGCTCGTGGCCGGCGGCGTGAATCTCGGCTTCACGCAGAAGACGGGGATCGATCTGCCGGAAGAACGCCGGCCGAGCTTTCCGACGACCGTGCAGTACTACAACGAGAAATATCCCGGCGGTTGGACGCAGGCAGTATCGCTCAACCTCGCGATCGGCCAGGGAGAGAACTCGCAGACCGTGGTCAACATGGCGCACTTCTACTCGGCGCTTGCGACGGATGGATACGCGGCGAGGCCGCACGTTGCGCGCGTAAAGGAAGAGCGTACGAAAGTACTAAACCTCGGCATCGATCAGATGGAGCAGCTGCGCACGGCGCTCGCCAACGTTGCACAGGCTGGTGGCACGGCGGCAGTGGCTGGTGCCGCGCTGAAGGGAGTGCTCGCGGGAAAGACGGGCACTGCGCAGAGCGGCACGCGGAAGAATGGCGTCGAGCTGAATCACGCGTGGTTCGTGGGGTTCGCGCCGGCGGACAACCCGAAAATCGTCGTGGCCGTCATGCTCGAATTCGGCGGGCACGGCACGCGCGCGGCGAACATCGCGTCGGCAATTATCGCGCACTATCTGCACTCGAACATCACGAGCACCCTGCAAACCGAAGGCTAAAGGCCAGCGGCTGAGGTGAAGGCACAGGGTTCGGCGCTCGCGGTGCCGAGCCCTTTGAGTTTTTTGGTAACGCGCCTTCAAGCGTGGGCGTCTTCAAAGGGACACTCACCGCCCGCCGTGCCGACTCAAAGCAACAACCAGCTTCGTGAGAAGTTCGCTCCCTCCGCACTCAGTGCGTTCGCGTTTTTATGCGCGGTGCTGGGCCTCTTGCCGCTCGCGAATCTGCTGACCTCGGGCCACGCAATCGGATGGTGGGGCGGCGCGGTGCGCGAGTGGATGATTCGTGGCAGTCTCATTGTCGCAATCGCGTTAGGCGTGGCGCTCCTTGCAGGCCAACGGCTCGACGACCTGCTCCAGCGCGCCACGGAGATCATACTCCGACCGTCGCAGCGAACGTTCGCTCTCGGTGTCTCGACATTCGCGTGCACCGTCAGCGCGTTGCTCGCACAGTATTGCTTCGCTGGACAGCCGTTCACGAGTGACGAGATGGCACAGCTGTGGCACGCGCGCATTCTCCTCTCCGGCCGGCTCATGCTCGCCACCGAAGCGCGTCGCGAGTTCTTCAACACGGCGCCGGTCATCGATCAAGCGAGCCATTGGTTCTCTCAATATCCAGTTGGAGGCCCTGCGTTCATCGCCATCGGCCTCGCCGCGGGCGCGGCGTGGCTCGTGAATCCGGTACTGCTCGGCTTTGCAACCTGGCAGACGTATCGCTTTACCAACGCCGTCTCCGATGAGCTGACGGCACGTTCGACAACGCTGCTCTTCATGCTCAGTCCCATGGTGCTGATCATGGCCGCGAGCCAGATGAACCACGTGCCGGCACTCGCGTTCACCATGTTTGCGCTCGCGTCGTTGACGCAGTGGGATCGCGCCGAGACGACCCGCGAGCAGTGGCTGTCGGCGGCAGCGATCGGATTCACGTTAGGCATCGTCGCGGCGGTGCGGCCGCTCGACGCGGCGCTCGTCGGCGTCGTAATCGCGTGCTATCAACTGTGGCGACTCGCTGCGGCGCCGGAGCGCTGGCGCGACATCGGAATTCAGTGCGCCGCCGCGTCGGTGCCACTGTGCGTGCTGTTCTGGGCCAACGCGCGGACGACGGGCAGCCCATTTCTGTTCGGCTACGACTCGCTCAACGGCCTCGCCCACCGCATCGGGTTTCATCTGGCGCCGAACGGGCAGATTCACACGCCGCTGCACGGCGTGATACTGGCCTCGGGTTATCTGATGCGATTGGATCGCTTCATGTTCGAGTGGCCGATCCCCGCCCTTGTGATCGTTCTCGCGGGCGTTGCCGGGATCCTCGCGACGAAGCGTGCATCGCGGTGGGACGTCGTGCTGGCGGCTGTTGCAACCGCCTTCCTGGTCGGCTACGGCGCGTACTGGTTCGACGGCTTCTTCGCCGGCCCGCGGTTTCTGTTCACGACCTTGCCGGTTTTCGTCTATTTTGCCGCGCGAGCGCCAAGGGCCACCGCGCAGGCTGTTTCTCGAGTAGCCATTCTGCGGCGCGCGGCGTTAGTGGTGCTTCCGCTCTGCGTCCTTACTTCGTGGCTTGGACCGTTTGGCATCTCGAGCGCGGCGGCGCGCGTGATCCTGTACCGCGATCAGCGCACGAAGCTGAAGACCGATATCGAGCGACAGATTCACACGGCAGGACTTCATCACGCCCTGGTGTTCGTCAACGAGTCGTGGCGTGGTCGGCTTTTGGCACGGCTCCGCGTGTATGGAGTTCAGCAGTTCGAGGCTGATCGTATCGTCAGTACCGTCGATGCCTGTGCCCTGCAGACGGCGCTCGACGCAGAAGACACCTTGCCGACACAGAACGCTGCGGAACGGCGAGATCGCGTGCTGACGCGCGCACGCAGTTTTGGAAAAGCTCAACTGGTCCCGGGACTCGCAGCCGATCAGACGATCGCTCTGGTCCCCGGGTCGGCGCCTACGCCAGCGTGCGTACGCGAAGTCGAGCGCGACGCGGCGGGCAGCATGCCATACGCGCTGTTTCTGGCCCAACAGCAGATCGACGCCGATGGTCGAATCGGAGGTGATGTCGTCTTCGCGCGCGATTTCGGGCCGCGTGACGAGCTTCTCCGCGCGCGGTTCGGCGATCGAGTTTGGTATCGCTATCGTCCGCCAAGGTCGCTCGCCGATACGGCAATTGCATTCGTGCCGTATCTGGGGGAACGGGGAACGGCGAACGGAGAGATCGGAACGACGCGCTGCGTTCCGATCTCCCCGTCCCCGGTCCGCCGTTTCCCGTCCCGCGCGCTCAGGGTCCCGGCGGCAGCCGGAAGATGCTGAGTTGCGGTAGCACAGCCGCCGGCAGCGCCGCCCCGCCGGGACCCGAGAACTGAATTGTCACGGCTGCCGCGTTTGCGGGGGTGTCGAGCCGGAAGTACGAACCGGTCCCCGGATCCATCACCGCGGTTGACGTATCTGCCGTGATCGCGAAAAGCTGCACCGGAAAGGCCAGGGGGAGGGGGACGTCGGAGGTACTTGAGGTGACATAGAGGCGATTCCATAGCTGCCGCATGTTTCGCGTTGCAAACCGATCGGCTATGGGCGCCGTCGTACGCGGCAGGCCCACGAGACTATCCGTGAAGAGCGACAGACCAAAATCTGCAAAGAGCGACGGGAACGAATGGCCGCTCACGTTCTCGATATTCGCCACGCCTGTGAGCGTATTCTCATCGAGCTGTTTGAAGACGCTACTGCCCCTCTGGTCGCCGAGCCAGCGCATGAGCAACCAATCGCCCCCGCGCCACGAGAAGCCACCATCGGCGTCGGTGTGCAGCGTCACGCTCGCGGTATCAGGCAGGAGCGCGTACTGATACGAGTCGTACAGGAAGTCGGAAATGAATCCCTGCGACGAATCGGGAAAGAGCTGCGACGGATCGGTGCGGCAAGCAGTGCCGGGACACTTTTGTTCGTAATACAACGAGCCAAGTTCCTCGGCAACGATGCTCAATCCCTCATCGAGCCAACCGTACTCGGGATCGCCACCGTGAACGACGACGTGTTGCGAGAACGAGATGAGATGCTGCAGCTCGTGCATGAACGTAGCGGGCACGCTGAAGCCAACGTCATCCACGGTATGCGGGCAGCTTTTCGTGCCATTCGGATCGGGAACAACGGAGTAGAAGATCTCGCCATTGTTCGAGGCGGGGTCACTCGATCCGCCGCCCAAGTCATCCTCGGAGAAGAAGCCGGCGACGTAGCCGTTCGCACAGTCGCTCGTCGTCGTCAGCGCGTTCACGACCGGTGTCATGAGCATGATGACGTGACCATTTTGATCGATGTCGCTTGGCGGACCGAAGGCTGCGACGTCTATGGGATACAGCGTTTGATCGAACAATTGGCCAAATGCCTGCAATTGATCCGAGGTAAACCCGTCCGCAGGCGCCTGCGTGTCGACGTAGATGAGCACGTCCGCACCGGAGTACACGAGCCGTGCTGTGACTGTCGCCGTCGCGGTGCCGTTTGCATTCGAGAGCACCTGGAAGTTCCGCACGCTGTCAACAGCCGCAACCGTTGTCGCGCTCACTGACGCTTGTGCCTTGCTCATCGAAAGCGTCCGCGACATGGACGCGGAACGGGACCAACGGCCGGCTTTGAACTGTTTGAGAGCACGCGCGCGCAGCATGCGATCGAACGCAAGCTGTTTCACGCGCGGTCGCTCTGGTGGCAGTACAGAGCTGCTCGAGATGCCGCTGCCCGTTCGTGACGCGAACACGCCTGGGCTACGCAGTACACGAGATGCGGAAATTGCCGTTCCCGAGCTCACGTGATAGGGCACGAACGAGTTGGGAACGAGCGACGCGGCGAATTGCGCGACGATGACATAGCTCGCGCCATTCCCGGCGAGGGTGAGCGTGGTGCCACCATTACTGCAATCGGCAACAGCTGTTTGAGCGACATTGAGCTGGAGAGTGCCGCTGATCGAGCACGGGTTAGCGGTGAATGAAGTGTTCGGAGCCGTTGGTCGGTCGAGATTCGAGCAGCCGACAGCCGAAAGGAGCGCGAGCACAAGGGAATAGATCGGATTTCTGAGCATGGAATTGTGTATCGACGGATCGAGTACGGAGAACGTTCTGATTTGACGTTCCAGGATCAGACACGTGAAGGGTGCCGTTCCCCCACGGCGAGCAGGTCGGTGGCCGCTGAAGGGTTCGCAATTCGTTAACTCCGTCGATCGAACTGGCGTCGAGGGCGCCGGTGCCGGATATTGGCCGCGATCCCCCCACCTCCGACTGGCACCCTTTAACCGTCCTACTCATGCGGTCAACTCGGCGATTACTCACCATCGGCGCGGTGCTCGCGGCTGCCGGCTCTCCGGCTCGCGGTCAGGCTCCGCAGTCCGACGCCACGAAGGGCAAGAAGCCGGATCTGCCCTTGAGCGTGGCGCGCCACGTCAACTTCACGACGACGAAAGCGTCATGGATGTCGCTCGACGTGAGCCCGGACGGGCGCACGATCGTGTTCGACGTGCTCGGGGATCTCTACACACTCCCGATCACCGGCGGAACGGCAACACGCCTAACGAGCGGGCTGGCGATGGATGTCCAGCCGCGCTTCAGCCCTGATGGGAAGAAGATTGTCTTTGTATCAGATCGCAGCGGCGGCGACAATCTCTGGACGATGTCGCTGGACAAGAAAGACACCGCTCAGATTACGAAGGGCAATGACAACCTCTTCACGTCGCCGGAATTCACGCCCGATGGCAAATACATCGTTGCGGCCAAATCGGGCGGATTGGGCGGCGCGGCCAAACTATGGATTTATCACGTGGATGGCGGCTCTGGCGCCGCGCTCGTTCGTGAGCCGGCGGCCCTCAAGGTCACCGGGCCGACGGTCAGTCACAACGGACGATACGTCTGGTACGCCCGACGACAGGGTGACTGGCAATACAATGCCATTTTCCCACAGTACCAGCTCGCCGTTTATGATCGCGAGACCGGGACGAACACAGTCATGTCGTCACGGTACGGCTCGGCGTTCCGGCCGCAGCTCTCGCACGATGGCAAATGGCTCGTGTATGGCTCGCGCTTCGAGACGAACACGGGTCTGCGCATCCGCAACGTCGAAAGTGGTGTTGAGGATTGGCTCATCTATCCGATTCAGCGTGATGATCAGGAGTCGCGCGCACCGCTCGACGTGTTGCCCGGCTACGCGTTCACACCGGACGACAAGGCAGTCGTCATCTCGTACGGCGGCGAGATCTGGCGCGTCCCGGTGGACAAGTCCAAGGCCGAGAAGATTCCGTTCACCGCCGACGTCTCGATCGACGCTGGTCCCGAGGTCCGTTTCGCGTACAAGGTGGACGACGCAGCCAGCTTCTCGGCGCATCAGGTCCGGGACGTAGCGCCATCGCCGGACGGCAAGCGACTCGCGTTCGTGACGCTCAACCGACTCTACGTCGCCGATCTGCCTAACGGTGCTCCGCGACGAATCACCTCACAGGACGTCGGTGAGTTTTATCCGGTCTGGTCGCCGGATGGGAAATCGATCGCGTTCGTGACGTGGAACGACAAGGCTGGTGGCCAGATCTACAAGGTCGCGGTCGATGGGAAGGCTACGCCCCAGCAATTGACCAGGAGTCCCGCGCTGTACTCGCAGCTCGCGTGGTCCCCGGATGGCAAGCGGATCGTCGCGGTGAAGGCAGCTGCGCGGGACATGCAGGAAGCGTTAGGCTTTTTCGGCGGCGGGCTCGGCACCGAATTCGTCTGGGTGCCTGCCAATGGCGGCGACATGGTCGTCATCGGGCCGAGCGGCAATCGCACGCACCCGCACTTCACGACCGACTCGACGCGGATATTCGCGTACAGCGCGGAAGAAGGTCTCGTCTCGATGCGTTGGGATGGCACCGATGTGAAATCACTCGTGAAGGTGACCGGTCCGCTCCCGCCGACTGGCACGTTGGACGATGATCACACGACCAGCGTCGACATGCCCATGCCGACGACGTACGAGCTCGAGCAGAATCCGACGCCGCCACCAGCGTCCGAGGTCATCATGGCTCCGCACGGAGACCGCGCGCTGGCGCAAGTTGGCAACGACATCTACGTCGTGACCGTTCCGTACCTCGGCGGCCCCACGCCGACCGTGTCGGTGGCGAATCCGGCGGCGGCGTCATTCCCTGTGCGACGCCTGACCGACATTGGCGGTGAGTTCCCGGTTTGGAGCTCAGACGGTAACAGTGTGCATTGGGCGATCGGGAACGCTTTCGTGTCGTACGATCTCAATCGTGCCAAGGTCGTCGACGATAGCATCAAGGCCGCGGCACGGGCGAAAGGCGACACGACACCAGCGGCCAAGCCAGACAGCGCGAAGTCCGATTCGACGAAGAAGGCACCGATGAACGCGGGATACAAGCCCGTCGAGCATCGCATAACGATTGGGGTCAATCGTGACATCCCGCAGAGCAATGCGGTCCTGCGCGGCGCTCGCGTCATCACGATGAAGGGCAATGAAGTCATCGACGACGCGGACATCGTGATTCACAACAACCGCATCGTCGCCGTTGGGAAGCGCGGTAGCGTCAACGTACCCGCGGGCGCGCAGGTTATCGACGTTGCCGGAAAAACGATCCTCCCCGGATTCGTGGACACGCACTATCACCCGCAGTGGCTCATTCCGCGCATTCACACCGCACAGGTGTGGCAGTATCTCGCGCAGCTCGCCTACGGCGTGACGACCACTCGAGATCCTCAAACCGCGACCACCGACGTGCTCACCTATGAGGACGAAGTCGAGGCCGGGCACATGATCGGTCCGCGCATCTACTCGACGGGCCCGGGCGTCTTCAACGGTGAGAACCTCAAGGATCTCGACCAAACGCGGAACGTGCTGAAGCGGTACGCCACGTACTACGATACGAAAACACTCAAGATGTACATGACGGGCAACCGCCAGCAGCGCGAGTGGGTGATCATGGCAGCGAAGGAGCTTGGCCTCATGCCGACGACCGAGGGCGGCCTCGACTTCAAGCTCAATCTCACGCACGCGATCGACGGCTATGCTGGCATCGAGCACGCGTTACCGATCGCGCCACTCTATGACGACGTCGTGCAGCTGTTCAAGCAAACCGGCGTCACCAACACGCCGACGCTGATCGTGTCGTATGGCGGGCCGTTCGGAGAGAATTATTGGTATACTCACAGCAACGTCCACGGCGATGACAAGCTGCGTCGTTTCACGCCCGAAGCGGAGCTCGACGCGAAAACGCGGCGTCGCGGATTAGGGTCAGGTGGCAGCCCCGGACCTGGCGGCTGGTTCATGGATGAGGAGTATGCCTTTCCTCTCCACGCTGCGTTCGCGAAGAAGGTCGTCGAGGCCGGCGGTCGTATTGGCATCGGCAGCCACGGCCAACTCCAGGGCCTCGGCTATCAGTGGGAGATGTGGATGATGGCGTCCGGCGGCATGTCGAATCACGACGTGCTGCGCACGGCGACGATTCTCGGCGCTGAGGGCATCGGCATGGGTGCCGACCTCGGTTCGATCGAGAACGGCAAGATGGCTGACCTCGTCGTGCTCGATAAGAACCCGCTCGACGACATCAAGAACACAAACACGATTCGTTTCGTGATGAAAAACGGGCGGATGTACGACGGCAACTCGCTCGACGAGGTCTACCCGAACAAGAAGGCTTTGCAGCACTTCGTGTGGCAGGACGGCGCACCAGGCGCGGTGAGCACGGGGACGCCGTAAGGGTCGTGGGTCGTGGGTCGTGGGTCGTGGGTCGTGGATCGTGGGTCGTGGGTCGTGGGTCGTGGATCGTGGGTCGTGGGTCGATCGACGACTCACGATTCACGACCCACGACGGTCAGAATGTCACCCCAACTGTGATCGGAAGGAAACCCTGACTCTGACTGCCGCCGATGTACGTATAGCGGCCTTCGAACACGACGCTGAAGCCGGTGAGCGGGAGATAGTATCCGAGCCCGGCGTTGAATCCGAGATTCCAGTCTCGGTTCGTGTCCCCAAAGAAGGTGTTTATGTCATTCGTGCCGTAGGTGCCGACACCGCCGGTGAGATACAGTCCGCCAGTTGTCGACGGCGTCCCGAGATTGAATAGACCGTCTAGTACGAGACCGAAGATGCGACGCTTCGCGCCGGACTCACCGGTATTGTCGCTCCATGGCATCTCGGCGAAGTTGCCCTCGACGCGAAGGCTAAATGGCGCCAGCGACTGGTGCACGCCGAGCGCCGCGGAGACCGTGTAGCCAGAGCTCACGAGATTCGAGAGATCGCCCACGGGTGCGGCGAGTCCTGCCGCAGCAGTGAATGTGTAACTCGTCGTGCCCGGAAGCTGCGCTTGGGCTCGCGTCGATGCGGCAACACTCGCGATGACAGCAGAGCCGATGAGCAAAAGTGATGTTCGCAACAGGGAGGAAAGGGGACGTGCGTTCATTGCAGGATCTCCAAAGGTCGAAATGAAGAACGGGGGCACGATTGGATGCGCCCGCTGTCTTGGCGCATCGCTCTCGCACTCCCCGTTCCAGTTCGGTGCTGCTGTGTTCGTCTTTGCGACTTATTCGCGTCCCCCGAGGGTGACGGTCGTCTGACGTCGTCGACGGAGGAGCTCGATTCGAGCCGACTGATGGGCTTCCATCGCCGCCCGCAAGCGATCCGCGGTGACCGGAGCGCCGTCGATGCTGAGCAATACGTCGCCAGTACGGACCGGTGACCACGACGCATCTGCTTGAAGAACCAGTAAGCCACGCTCGCTGCCATCGCCGAAGTAATCAGCGAGGTCGTCACTCACCGGACTCAGCGACAGGCCAGGAACCTCGCTGTTGCTTCCGCGACGCACGGCGGAGCGATCGCCGAAGTCGTCGTTGCGGCGACGGATCTCCTGTGCTGAGCGGAGTCGTCGCTGGATGGCCGCGAGGTCGCGAGCCGACTGCGCCAGGGAATCACCGAGCGGCGTCATCCCTTCATCGTCGGACATACGGCGCAGCTGCGCCTGCAAGTCGGAAAGCGTCTGCAGAGCGTTGGCTACCGTCGTCGGGCGAGTGGGGGCATCAATCGCCACAGCGACCGCGGTCGGTGCCGATGGTGGCATCGGTACCGGCGTCGCGGCCGTAATGCCACCGTTAGGCGTCGCATTGCCGACCTGGACGGTGACGGCCTTGAACCGGCCGCCGCTGAAGACGCGGATCGTCGCCTGTTCGCCGTCGTGCAGCCCACGGAGCGTGCGCGTCAGGCGCCGCATCACCGCGTCCGACGCGCCGGTGCGTCCGATGTCCGACGGATCGAGCCGCAGGCTCACGCCGTCGATGTCGGCGAGACGATTGCCCTCGTCGATGCCGGCGCGGTCGGCCGGACCGTCACGCATCACCTGCGTGACGAGCAGACCCAAGGTGTCCCGGTCGGTGCCGGAGGAACCGAGAGTCAGGCCGAGCAGCGTGCGTGCGTCGGGCGCGTCGTTGTCGCTGGGAGTGTTCGAGCTCGCGCGCTTCGGTGATCCCGGATCGCTCGGAAAGCGGCGAAACTGGGCGTGCATTGAGCACGGGGCGGTGCTCAATGCGAGCACCACCGCGGCGAACAATGTTTTGTATCCTCTCATGTGTGCTTCCTGTTGAACAATCAATTGTCAGATCCAGCGACTATTCTTCACGCGAGCGATTGGAGCGCGGTGCCTGATCCGGTTGATCCGGCTCGCCCTCGCCGCGCGAGTCATCGTGCCGCACGCGCGGTCGTGCTTTGCCATCAGCGACGATGCGCCGCGCTGTGACGAGATGATCCACGAACCACTCGCCACGCGGACCGTCACCGAGCACGTCGTAACGGACGCCACCTCCACTCGCCGTCGAGTGAATGATCCGGTCGTGACCGGCGAAGATCGCGACGTGATCGATGTTCGTACCATCGTTGCCGAAGAAGAGCAAATCGCCTGGACGAAGCGATGCAACCCTCGTCGAGACGTCTTCACCCAATTCGGCAATCGCATGCGCCGTGCGCGGTAGCGACACACCTTCTTGTGCAAAGACGTACTGCACGAACCCCGCCGCGTCAAATCCCAATTTTGGCTCGTTGCCACCGGAGAGGTACGGCGCGTCGATGAGGCCTTCCGCGCGATCAAGAACTCGGGCAGTAATTCGCCCCGCCGACTCTGCCGTCTCGAAATGATCCAGCTCCGCCGCCTCGATAGGCATGATGACTCCGGTCGCCGTCGTCGCAACCGACTCCTCATGGTGACCCCCGAAGCTGATCGAGAGACCGGCGCGGAACTCCCAGTTCCGGCTCGAGCCGATCGCAATGACGCTGTCGCTGTGCAACGAACGGCGGCTCCGCGCTTCGGCGCTGATTCCAAGCCATCCAAGCACATCATGATGAACTCCGACACCGTAACTCCACGTCGCGCGGCTGGTGTCGGGCGCATTGTTCGGACTCACGCCCATGCCGCCAATGCCAATGAACGCGTATGGCGAAAAGCCGAGCAGAATTGATTTTGCGATCGGTAACGTGCGCAACGGAGCGAGGATGAGATCCGCATCGACGGTCCATCCGCTCACACCGATCGGAAGACCATAGCCGTAGTCGTAGCTCGCGCCGTAGTACCGACACTGATAACGATCGCAGCGGTAGGAATTCGGGTCGTTCTGAGAGCCGTTGTCGCCATTGTTGAAGTTGAGTGCCCCGCTGGCTCTGAAGCCCCAAATACCGCTAAACCCAGTGAGGCTCAGGCCGGCGAAGAGCGGATCCGATGGTGTGTCTTTTCGCGCGAAAAAGAAATCGAATACGCCTGGACCCTGGGCGGCGAGTGGTTTACAGGGCAGGAACAAGAACAAAGCGCTGAAAACGAGCAGGGCACGGTGGGTCGAGTTTTTTGGTTGCTTCATAATTCTGCCTCAGCTGTCTCGTGGTCGCTCTGGCTCTAGACACACAGACGTTGCCAAACCCCTATGATTTCGGGGGTCCGCGGCGATGGCTTTCTACCAATACCAGGTACCCCACCCCAGTGCGGCATCTTTGGGATTGTCGTGAGCTACTAGACTCATCCGCCGGCTGGCCAATCCTGCCTAACGGCGGCGGCTCGTTCACGCCAGTGGATCGTTCGCTTTGACGAACGAGCCTCTGCCGTTCTAGTTTGGCGACATGACGCTCGATCAAGCGGTCGAACAGGTGCAGCTGGCCTACCCGCAGGTGTACCATGCGTGTCACACGCGACACCAGCGCAAGCGATCTACGGACCACGGCTTGTCACAACGCGACGCCGCGATCCTCGCTCATTGCAGCCCCAGTGCACCGCGTGTGCCGGCGCAGCTTGCTCGACATTTGGACATCGCGCGGTCCACTCTCTCCGAGGCGCTCAAGAAGCTCGAGCGCCTTGGCTATGTGCGCCGTGTGTCCGACGCGAACGGCGATGGCCGGCGTGTTGGCGTTCTGCTCACTGCGCAGGGACTGCACGCGGTGCGCGAGACCTCGGTCCTCGAGTCGGCACGGCTCGAGGCGGTGCTACGTTGCGCGTCGGCGTCCGACCGCGCGGCAATCGTTGACGGACTCGCGGCATTGGCTACTGCGTGCCTCCGATATCGAGAGGCGGCGTCCTCGAAAGGAGGCACCAGCTGATGCGTTTTGTGTACATCGGCATCATCGCGCTGGTCGTATTGGTCGCCGTCGTCGCTGTCGTGGGTTGGATGCTGCCGGTTCGTCACCGCGCGAGCGTCGCGCGAACATACAAGGCATCGCCGGCGGCATTGTTCGGCCTGATCACGGACGTGAGGTCATTTCCGAGCTGGCGCCGCGAGTTGACCACCGTGGAAGTGCTCCCGGAAGAGAACGGTCACGCACGCTGGCGGGAGCGAACGAAGAGCGGTCCCCCGATCACCCTCATGATCGAGCGAACGATACCTGACCAGCTCCTGATCGGGAGAATCGCGGATACCTCACTCG
>DATEGN010000480.1:0-4813 GCA_035280125.1 Gemmatimonadaceae bacterium
CCCTAGCCCCTAGCCCCTCAGCTCTAGCCCCTCCTGCTAGTTCAGCTCTTCAGCGTCGAATCCTTGATCGCCTGTGCCTTCGTTAGGTGATCCTGCACCTTCGCCGTCGCCTTCGTCAGTAGCTCCTTCACCTGCGGATCAGTCGTGGAGCTCTGCGCCTGCTGCAGCTTGTCGAGCACTGCCTTGTGTCCGTCGATTTCCTTGTCGATGAAGTCTTTATCCCAATCGTTGCCCTTCGCCTTCGTCTGAAGGTCCTTCATCTCGTCGAGCGCGTTCTTTTGTAAGTCGATCACTTCGTTCTTGGCCGAATCCGGCGTGATGTTGTTCTTCTTCGCGAACGAAGTGCCCTCGTTGAGCATCGCGGTGTGGTCGATGACCATCAATTTTGCAAACGACCTCACCTTCGGGTTGGTCGCTTTCGTCTCGGCGAGCTTCCCTTCGGCGATCTCGCCCTTGTTCGCTGCCGCGGCGAAGGCGAGGATCTGACCATCAGTCCACGAGCGATTCGCGTTCGCGTTCGTGGTGTCCATGCGCGCGCGATTCGCCGAATCCGACCCGGTGGCGAGGGCTCCCGCCGCTGAGGTCGTGTCCGTGGTAGCGCTCTCTTTCGGTTTGCACGCGACGAGCAGCGTTGCCGCCGCGAGCGCGATCACGCACTGACGCCCGTATGTCGTGGGCATGGTGTTCTCCTCCAGATTCCGTTGAAATGTCCGGTCGTCACCACGACGCCGGTACACAGGGAGCCTGGGGTGAGCAAGAAGCGTACTGATCGTGGGTCACGAGCCCGGTCATCTCGTGCCGTGAGCGACCGCGACCGCGAGCTCGCACGCGATCGGTGACGTGCCCCACAGGAAAGGAATGCACCATGCCACTCACCGGCGTCGCTCATGTCAGATTGTGTACTCTCGCACGGAGCACGATCACATGGAATACAGGCACATTGGATCGCTGGAGGTCTCGATCGTTGGCCTCGGCGGAAATAACTTTGGGCGACGACTCAATGCCGACGCGACCGCTCGCGTCGTGCAGGCAGCGCTCGATGCCGGCATCACCTTCCTCGACACCGCGGAGTTGTACGGCGACGGCCAGAGTGAGGAGTATCTCGGCCGTGCCTTACGAGGAAAGCGTCAGAGCGCTATCATCGCGACGAAGTTTGGCTACAAGACCGCGCCACCCGATCGCCGCGGCCAACCGGCAAATGTTCGCCGCGCCGCCGACGCGAGTCTTTCTCGGCTCGGCACCGACTACATCGATCTCTTTCAGCTGCATTCGCCCGACCCGAACACACCGATCGCCGACACCCTCGGCGCACTCGATGATCTCGTTCGCGCCGGCAAGGTACGGGAGATCGGCTGCTCGAATTTCTCGGTGAAGCAGCTTCACGAAGCAGAAAGCGCGTTTCGGCCTGGGCACGCACACTTCGTGAGCGTTCAAAATGAGTATAGTCTCATGCATCGGGATCCCGAAGCCGATGTGCTTCCCGAATGTGAGCGGGCCGGACTCGCCTTCATTCCGTATTTCCCTCTCGCGAACGGATTGTTGACCGGGAAGTACCGACGCGGAAAACCCATACCTCGAAGCACCCGACTGAGCGAAGGCAGCGCGTCGCTGTCTGATGAGAATCTTTCCATTGTCGAGGAGCTCGTGCATTTCGGCGAGAGCAGGAAGCACACGGTGTTGGAGCTCGCCTTCGCCTGGCTGTTGGCGCATCCGGCGGTTGCATCCGTCATCGCTGGAGCGACGAAACCCGAGCAAGTGAAATCCAATGCCGCCGCGGCGAAGTGGAAGCTCACACCCGAGGAGCGTGCTGCGGTCGACGCCCTGGCGGTGTATAGTTGAGCGCATGTCACCTACTCTCATGGCGCTCATGCGCCTCGTGCACATTCTCGCAGGGATCTTTTGGGTCGGCGCCACGCTCTTTCTCGCCGGCTTTCTCATTCCCGCGATCCGTGCTGTTGGACCGAGCGCGGGCCCGTTGATGACGCAGCTCATGCAGCAGCGGCATCTTCAGCGCTGGATCAACGTTTCGATGTCCCTCACGATCTTCGCCGGTATAGTGTTGTTCGCGTTGGATTCGCGAGCCGGTGGCGGAGGGTTCGGACGATCGCTGACGGGCATCACTCTCAGCATCGGTGCGCTCCTGGCCATCATCGCCGCGGGCGTTGACGGCGCGATGGGCCGGCCGGCTGCCAAAAAACTCGGCGAGATCGCTCAGCGGATGCAGGAAACGCAACGAGGCGGCGGGGCAGCGTCTGCGGATCTCGTCTCGCAGACGGCGCCGTTGCAAGCCAAGCTCGCCCGGGCGCTCACGATCACGGCCTGGCTCCTGTTGCTGTCAGCGACAACGATGGCGATCGCGCGCTACGTGTAGTCGTTAGGGCACGACGGCGACGTAGCCCATCCCGTCCGGCTCCTGTCCAGTCGTTAGGTAGCGCACGACACGTCGGCTGGCAATATCGACCTCGGCGATGCGATTCATCGCCGAGAGCGCGATCCATGCGCGCGTGCCGTCGGGAGCGATGAGAATGCCTTCGGGCTGTGGTGTGCGCCCCATCGCACCGAGCATCGTCGGATTGGCCCTGGTGGAATCGAAGGCGAATGTGATGTGATCCACGGTGCGCCGAGTGGCGGGATCGATGACATCGACCGTACCCGATCTGATGTTCGACACCAGCACCCACTTTCCATCTGGCGTGAAATGAAGCCGATTGGGAAACTCGCCGGTCGGTATGGTTGCGAGCGAATCCAGCGTGTTCGCATCGAGTACCGTGATGCGATTGAGCGTGCGATCCGCCGCCCACAGCTCACGGCCATTGGGCGACACATCGTGACCCTCGGGTCCGCGCCCGGTGACGACGGTCTTGACCACCGTGCCCTTCTCGAGATCCACCAGTGATACGCTTCCCGCCGCGATGTTCGCGGTCCACGCACGATGCCCGTCTTTGGCGAGCGTCATGAGATGACCGGGCTGGCCCGTTTCGATCGCATGATCGATCCTGCCGTTAGGCACGTCGACGATGACCAGCGCCTTTGCCTGCTCCGACGTGACGACGACGCGCTTGCCGTCGGGCATCCATGCGATGCCGTGCGGACGGGCGTAGCGACCGAGATCGATGGTACGCACCGCTTTGCGGTTACGCAGATCGAGCACCGTGAGTGAGTTCCCCGCGGCGCTGCCCCCACCATAGTTCGCCGCGACTGCCCAGTTCCCATCGGGTGAGACGGCCACCTCGTGCGGTCCATTGCCGACGGGCATCGACGCGATCGTCCGGCCGTCCGCGAGCGAGATGATCGACGCCGACGCCTCGGCTTTGTTGAGGACCACGAGCGCGGGCCCCTGTGCGGACACAATCGAGCCGAAGCCAAGGATCGCCGATGCTAACAGGATCGTGCGCATGGAGGATTGGTGTTGGATCGCCTACGTACACGAATGCGTCAACTCGAATAGTACGCCGCATTCTCCTCGATATAACCCTTCGTTAGGTCGCAGCCGTACGCGCGAGCACTCGACTCCCCGATACCGAGCGACACCTCGAGATCGACCACCTCATTTTGCAGTGCGGCGCGAACGGTTGCATCCTCGAAATCCACTCTCGATCCCGCGCGAACGACCTGGTGCCCGTTGATCCAGGCATCGGTGGCACCCGGACGAATCGCGCAGTCGAAGCACTTGCCGACAGCCATCAACAGTCGCCCGACGTTCGGATCGGCGCCATGGACCATCGTCTTTACGAGCGGCGAGTTCACCAGGGATTTCGCGACGCGTCGCGCATCGTCGTCTGTTGCCGCGCCTCGGACAGTGGCGCGGATTAGATGCATCGCTCCCTCGCCGTCGCGCGCCAGAATCTCCGTCATCCGAATGCAACCAGCAGTCAGCGCCTCCTGAAGCGCACTCCCAGAAACGTCGCCGGCGAGTCCGTTCGCGAGAATCGCACAGGTATCCGAAGTACTCGTATCGGTATCTACGGACAGCATGTTGAATGACACGCGCGCTGCCGCGACGAGCATGCGGTGCAACGCCGGTGCATCGATCCGCGCATCGGTGAAGATGTACGACAGCATCGTCGCCATCGCAGGCTCGATCATCCCCGAGCCCTTTGCCACCCACGTGATCGTGGCGTTGCCGACGCTCGCCGAGAGCGCTTTGGGATGCGTGTCCGTCGTCATGATGCCAGTGGCGCCGACGAGTGGATCGTCCTGGAGCTCCGTCGTCATGCCGCGGAGCCCCGCCTCGATCTTCTCGATTGGAAGACGCACTCCGATGACACCAGTCGAGCTCACGAGGATTCGATCTGGCAATGTCCCAATCTCCGTCGCCGCGGCCGTCGCCATGCGGCGCACGTCGGCGATGCCACGGTCGCCCGTGGCGACATTACTCACCTTGCTGTTCACGACGATACCGCGCAGACTGCCGCCGCGAATCGTCTCGCGTCCTACGATCACCGGAGCGCCGGGAAAGTGATTGCGCGTGAAGATCGCGGCCGCGGCAGCGTCGACCTCGCTGACGAAGATCGCGAGATCTCTACCCTCGGTCTTCAGTCCGACCAGTCGGCTGGCGCAGCGGAAGCCGCGGGGGAAACGCGGCGGTTCGTGAAAGGTGATGTCAGGCATTGGTGCACAAGATAGCGCACCAATGCGCCCCTACCGCGCTTGGGCCCAGCATAGATGGTCTGCGCGTGCTCGTGGTCGCTCGCCCTTCGCTCGATGATGGATGACTAGGGGTCCGACGTCGGCTCGAGTGTCTTCGTTTGGAGGTCGCGGGATCTTGCGGAAGGGCCCTCGGGGGCGAGAACTTGTATACAATCGTTTTGAG
>DATEGN010000481.1:0-5701 GCA_035280125.1 Gemmatimonadaceae bacterium
GGAGGACTCGAACCTCCAACTTCCCGATTAACAGTCGGGCGGTCTGCCAATTGACCTACACCCCAATGTCAGGACGTAACGATGATAAAGAAAAACGTACGGCACGTCCGGAGCGAGTACTCGCGAGCTTACGTAATCCGCGCGTCCGCGTCAAGCTTTCTTAACGCCAAACGACAAACGATTTAGCTCGCATCGGTGTACATGTTCACGAGCGGTAATTCTGCAAACACCGAAGTTGCCGCTGCGTTCGCTCGCCGCCGCTGTCAGGTCGCCTAACGTCTGACACGCGCGTGCAGTCAACCCCTCTAACACCATTGACGAGCTGCCTCATGCCACAGACCAACAGTCGCTCGCTCCCATCCGGCATCAGCCGCATTGATCAGGAAACCTCGCGTACGCATGGATACTTCGTCCGCGTCGGCTATCGCAAGACGACCAAGGGCTGGCGTCCGAAAGCCAGCGCCTTCTTCGGCGACGCCAGCCACGGTGGTAAGACCTCGGCCCTCAAGGCAGCCGAGAAGTGGCTCCGCACCACGAAGCGTGGGATGCCGAAGGCCAAAGCTCGCTAAGCGCCAGCATCACGAAACCGCAACAAGGAATTACGAACTACGCGAATCTGACGAATGATTCTGCGTAACGCGAAAGCTCCAGCGGCGTTGGCGTAAACAAAACTTTGTGAAGGAATACGCTAACGCCTGGAGCATTCCGACGTCGCACGAAATTTTCTGACTCGTTGGGCACGTGTTACGGGCAGCGCTCCGGCACCAGTACAGTGCCCACCCCCATGAGGCGGAACGGCGCCGACTGAGTCTGCGCCGAATTCGTTCCCACAAAGACGCGGAACGTGCCCGGCTCGGCGACGCGTCGCATCGCGAGATCGTAAAACGCAAGATCGCCGATCCCCAACGAGAAGCGAATCGTCGTCCGCTCGCCTGGCTTGAGCGTCACGCGACGAAAGCGGCGCAGTTCCATGACGGGCCGTGTTACACTGCCGACGTCGTCACGTACATACAGTTGCACGACCTCGTCACCAGCACGCTGCCCCGAATTGGTGACATCGAAATCGATGCGTAAGGAATCATTGGCGCCGATCGAAGATGCGCTCAGTCGCGGCGCACTGTAAGTAAAAGTCGTGTAACTCAGCCCATATCCGAACGGATACAGTGGCGTGAACGGGATGTCCCAGTATTTCGACGTGTACTTTTCGCTCGTCGGCGGACGGCCCGTATTCTTGTGATTGTAGTAGATCGGCACCTGCCCAACGATGCGCGGCGTCGTGACTGGCATCCTGCCGCCAGGATTCGCATCGCCGAAGAGCACGTCCGCGACGGCATTGCCATGCTCGACTCCGAGAAACCACGTCTCGAGAATCGCCGGCATTGTCTCATTCAGCCGCTCGATCGAGAGCGGCCTCCCATTCATTAGTACAGCGACGACGGGTTTTCCTGTCGCGGCAATCGCATCGGCGAGCTGCTGCTGCGCGCCGGGCAGCTGGAGCGTCGAACGACTCTCCGCCTCAGCGCTCATGTCGGCAGTTTCGCCGACGACGAGCACCACCGCATCGGCCGCACGCGCGACGCGCACCGCTTCGGCGATTCCGCTCGTGTCGGCGCTCGTCGCGCTTGCGCCGCGCGCGTAGCTCACATTCGTCTCCGCGGAGGTGGCGCGGCGAATTCCGTCGAGCACTGTCACGGCATCTTCGTGACGGCCGAGCGCCGTCCAATTGCCGAGCACGGCGTTCGAGTCCGTCGCGAGCGCGCCGATCACGGCGAGCGATGCGATGGTCTTCTGCAGCGGGAGAGTGTTCCGAGCGTTTTTGAGCAAGACGATCGATCGTCGTCCTGACTCGCGCGCCGCGGCGCGATCAGCCGCGGTGAGGATATCGGAGCTTTCTCGCGCGGCGTTCTCGCGCAGATACGGGTCCTTGAACAACCCAAGCCGGTACTTGAAACGCAGCACGCGCCTAACGGCCTCGTCCAGCTCGGCCATGTTGATGCGCTTCGCCGCTACCGATCGCGGTAGCGCACGACTATAGATCTCGCTCACCATGTCCATATCCACGCCGGCGTGGAGCGCGAGCTCGCCCGCCTGCGCGCTGTCGACCGCGACACCATGATTGATCAACTCCCAGACGCCTGTCCAGTCACTGACGACGAGTCCGTTGTACTTCCATTCGGTGCGGAGGATGTCCGTGAGCAGATGATGATTGGCGTGCGACGGCACGCCGGCGATTTCGTTGAATGACGCCATGAAGCCGGCGGCCCCGGCGCAGGCCGCGGCGTGGAATGGCGGGAGATAGACGTCGCGCAGCGTCCGCTCCGATACTTCAGCAACATTGTAATCGCGGCCGCCTTCGGCGGCACCGTAGGCGGCAAAGTGCTTGGCCGTCGCCGCAATCGCATCACGAGTGGCAAGATCGGCACCCTGGAAGCCACGCACCCGAGCGGCGGCGAAGGTAGCTCCGAGGTACGGATCCTCTCCGGCGCCCTCCACGATGCGACCCCAGCGCGGATCGCGAGCGATATCCACCATCGGAGCAAACGTCCAGTCTATTCCTGACGCCGACGCTTCCGTCGCCGCGATGCGCGCGGTGCGCGTGGCACCCTCCGGATCCCAGCTCGCCGCTTCGCCGAGCGGGACGGGGAAGATGGTTCGAAAGCCGTGAATCACATCGAGCCCGAACGCCAGTGGGATGTGCAGCCGCGATTGCTCGACGGCAATCTTCTGCAGCGCGCGCGTCGTGTCCGCGCCAACGATGTTGAAGAACGAGCCAATGCCGCCTTGCCGAAGCTGATCCATGCGCTGTGCGCGTTCGCCGCCGCCCGGACCGGTGGGATTGCCGGCGCCGGAGAGCTGATTGAGCTGACCAAGCTTCTCGGCCACCGTCATGCGAGTGACGAGCGAGTCGATGAAGCGGCGCTCGCGGGCCTCGGTCGCGGTGGACGCCTTCTGCGCCACGACACGGCGCGACGGGGTGCCGCAGATGGCGACGGCCACCAGGCACGGCACGATCATGGATCGTGTTTTCATCGTTAGGTTGGTTGAGTCATCCGACAAATGGGACAACCACGGCGGTCGTGCATTCGGCTCGTTCGACGATGGCAGCTGTTCCCTGCCCAAAGAACAGTGGACGAGCGAGCATCTTATTCTCCGCGCCAAGGACGAGCAAGTCGATGTCGTCGGCGCGCGCGACGTTCACGATCGTCTCGCTCGGATCGCCGCTCGCGAGAATTCGCACGTCGAACGACACGCCGCTCTGCTGCCCCAGAGACTCGAAATGGGCCCGGACCTGCGTCTCGATCTCGCGTTCGAGCGCCCTGGACGGTGCATGCGCGCCGCGTTCTTCGGGTGCCGTCAACGTCCCCGTGCTCACACGCGTCTCGTTCAAGACATGGAGCAGCGTCAGGCGCGCGCGCGACGCCTCGGCGTATGCGAATGCAAATTCGACCGCGGCGCGCGAGAACACGCTGCCATCGTGCGGCACGAGCAGCCGCTCGAAACACTCGGGGATCGGGTCGCGACCTGCCCTCACGATCACGCTCGGCAACTCAATGTGTGGAAGCACGCGACCCAGTAGTGACGCCGCGACCAAATGATGTGGCGCCGCGCCGACCATGAGCAGATCATAATCGCGGCGTGACTCAGCGACTACGCGCGCCGCAGGGTCGTCGGCCGCGGCGCGCTGCACCGCGAACAATCGCTGCTGATCACCGAATCGCTGTGCGGCCCGTCCGAGGTGCTGCTCGATGCCCTTTCCAGCGAGCGAGCGGCGGTGGAGTATCCAATCCCGCCAACGGAACGCTTGCTTTTGCTCGACATAAAGCGCGGTGAGCGCACCGCCGCGGCTCCGGACCAGTGGCGCACCGAGCGCGAGCATCGCTTCCGCGTTAGGGCCTCCAGCCGTCGGCGCAAGTACGCGAACCGGACCAGCGGGCAATAAGCGCCGCGATCGTCGTCCTGAAGACGCCGACGCTCCTCGTCGGTCAGCGTCAACTTGGGCAGAATCATGCGTAGCAGGATTGGCGCCAGAAACGACGTCACGACCGCCAGCAACACAATGGTCGAATACATCTCCGCGGTGAGAAGGCCTAACGACAGCCCGATCAGCGCGACGACGAGCTCCATCGCGCCACGCGCGTTCATGCCGAATCCCACGGCCAGCGAATCCCAGTGCGTGAGTCCACCGATTCGGCCGCCCGTATAGCAGCCGACGAGCTTGCCGACCATCGCCACGCCAATCACGAGGGCGGGCAGTTGCCAGTTCGCGAGCGACCAGAGGTTGACCTTGAGGCCGACGAACGCGAAGAAGATCGGCGCGAGCGCCGAGAGGACGAACGTCTCGATGGAGTGGAGCGACGACGACCGGAGCCGTGGCACCTGCCGCACGAGCAAGCCCATCACGAAGGCGCCGAACACCGCGTGAACGCCGATGGCTTCCGTCGCCGCTGCGCTCAGGAACGTGAACACGAGGATGAGTGTGACGTCCGCACCGGTGAGCTGGACGCGTTCGTTGACAAAGGCCAACAATCGTGTGAAAACCGGGTGCACGACGTATCGCATGACGGCGACATACACGACGACGCCGGTAAGCGTGATCGCGAGCTTGGTGCCCGAGAAAACGCCCGCCGACGCGATGCCGGCGATGACAGACAGCACGAGCCATCCTGTCGTGTCGTCGAGCACGCCGGCGGAGAGGATGACGACGCCAATGTTGCGGCGAATCAACCGCAGATCGATGAGGATCTTCGCAACTACTGGCATCGCCGTGATCGCAAGCGCCGTCGCGAGGAACGCCGCGAAGATCGGCCGCGTGCCGGGGCTCGTGAGGACACTGTCCGGCAGCAACCAGCCGAGCAGGGCGCCGAGCGTGAAATTGAGCAGCATGCCGCCTAACGAAACCGACACCGCCGGCCGGCCGAGCGACCGCATGACGGTGACATCGGTCTCGAGACCGGTGAGCAAGAGCAGCAGCACCATGCCCAGCCAGGAGACCACCTCGAGCAGGTGGAACTGCCGCGTGCTCTGCGGGAAAATCGCGAGCTCGATCTGCGGGAAGTAGTGACCAAGTATCGTTGGACCAAGAATGATCCCAGCCACCAATTCGCCGATCACCGCGGGCTGTTTCAGCCGGCGCATCACCTCGGACAGCACGCGGGCCAGCGCGAGCAGTCCGGCAAGCTGCAGCAGCAGAATGCGGATGGCGTCCCCGGAAATGGGCGCCAGTGTCGTTGGATCCATTATCGAGGGAAACTACCCTCGACGCACCTTATGGTGTGGACTCCGCACCGCCGGAATCGCGGAGTGCAACGACACGCACGGCCGTCCCGTAGCAGAGCACCTCGGAGACGCCTTGCATGATTTCCGTCGCGTCGTATCGCAGTGCGATGAGCGCGTTGGCGCCGAGCGCTTTGGCGTGATTCACGGCAAGCTCGAACGCGGCCGCGCGCGTCTGCTCACAGAGGTCGGTGAGCAAAGTGATATCGCCGCCGACGAGCTGCTGGAATTTCGCGCCGATGTTTCCGAAGACGGAGCGCGACCGCACGGTAATGCCGCGCACGACCCCGAATCGCTCGAGGATTCGGTAGTCGGGGAGCATGTTCTCGGTGGTCGTGAGGAATGCGGGGGGTGGGCGCATAGGCTTTCATTCCGAGGAGCGAAGCGACGAAGGATCTAGTATCACTATAGAATGGCTAACCTCTAA
>DATEGN010000482.1:0-7992 GCA_035280125.1 Gemmatimonadaceae bacterium
TTCTCACGTGCCGCAGCGTTGGCGTCACCAGCATAGTGGCGCTGCGCATACGCACGAGAGCCGAGGAGTCCCTGTTCTTCGCCGCCCCAGATGGCGGCGCGGATGGTGCGACGCGGCCTGACGCCGGCTGCTTTCAGAATCCGCATTGCCTCGATCAACTCGGCGACCGCGTCGGCGTTGTCGGCCGCGCCTTGGGCCGAGTGCCACGAGTCGATGTGCGCGCCTAACAGCACCACCTCGTCGCCAATCCTGGGATCGGCACCCGGAATCTCGGCGATCACATTGTACGCGTTCGTGTCGGCGGTCTGGTAGCTACTGCGTACGCCGACTCGAAGTCTCAGAGGCACGGAGTCGCGAAGCGAGCGGACGAGCAGGTTGTACTGCTCCGACGAAACGATGAGAGAGGGCACCGAATTCTCGGGCGTGCTCGCGCGATTGCCGAGTACGAACATCGTTCCTTCGTCCCCTTCGCTCGGCCGCAGAACCGCCGCCGCTCCCAACTGATGCAGCGTGGCGAACATTGTCTGCCGTGTGAGCGGCCCCGTAGCGTTGTTGGGCCGCGGCTGACCGATCGGAACTGCCTCGTCGTGTTCCGTCGGCTGCAATCGATCGCGCGTGATGAACACGTCCTGCGGTTTCGTCGCCAGGACGATCGCGCCTCGGATCGCGGCTGCGTGCGCGCGCACCGAGTCTGCGTTCGCAAGGTCGCCGATGTAGACCGGCTTGCCCTCAATGATGCCGTTCGTGGACGGCGACCACGCTTCGGCGTACGCGATGAGCGGCATGTAGCGCGGCGCCGTCAACTCGGCGATCTGCCCGTCGAGCGTCCAGCCGCGACCGAAGGGCCACGACTCGAGATGCACGTTCGAGAGCCCGTTATCGCGAAACTTCTGCGCGGCCCAGTCGACAGACTGCCTGAAGGACGGCGATCCCGTTAGACGAGGCCCGATCACTGTCGTGAGATGATCGAACAGCTCGAGCGCATGCGAGTGGTTCATCCCCTCATCGCGAATGCGTGCAATAGTAGATGAATCTTGTGCGCGCGCGGAGAGGAGAGCCGCAAAAGCCATCATTAGCGCGGCACTGAAGAGACGTTTCATATTGCCAGTGTACGGACTTCCCGCCACGTATGCAACGCTGCGTGCAATCTCCGCTACGTTAGACGACGGGCATCGCGTCACGCGTGCGTCGCACATTGTTGCGCGCACGCGCGACATCGCTTTGTCGTGCTCCGAGTTGGTGGAGTACAGTTGAGAGAATGCAAGCAGTTCCCGCCAATTCGCTGAATCAAGATTGGAGATTGGCCGCTGAAACCGCTGACACGACGCGGATGCCGCTGACAAAAGCAAGTGTCATCCTGAGGAGCCCTTGGCGGACCCTGTCCGAGCGAAGCGAAGGGCTCGAGATGACAATGCGGTCTTGTCAGGCTACCAACCGAACCACGGGTTCTTCCTCGCGGGCTGCCCGTTCAATCTGGCCTAACGCAACCTGGCGGCGCGGATCGGGAGCTCGCGCGGCCTGGTCGGCACTCGGACCCCATTCGCGCGAGCATAGTCTCGCACGATTCATTACTTTCACATCCCTGCCGCGACTTTTTGGTCGGACTGCGGCACTTTCGTTGAGCGAACGGGAGTTTCGGTCACCGCGATTCCATATTCTTTTTCTCGGCGCGACAGATCGCCATTCCTGTCGCCGACAAAGTTGACCGTATGCTCGATATGCGGAGTGGCGCTTCGGAGTTTGGCCTCGCGACGAGGAGTATTGTTTCGAGCGTAGGGAAGGGAACGCACTACCTGGCGGGCGCCACGCGCTACTGCTTCCGAGCCACGCCGGTGTCGAAGAAGACGCACCCGCGTCGAGTGCCGCTCCACGCACGCGTTCTATAGAGAGCACGCGCCGGCAGCGCACTGTCACGTCGGCCGCTTCCTGCGTCACCCGGCTACCATTACACGACCACGCCACGCGTCCTCTCACGCACTCACATCGGCGTAGTGAAGCACGCGGTGCGCTAGGGCCAACACGCTCCTCAGCTCCATCGCCACCCCCAGCGCGAAGCGACGCACCCATCGAGTGGCGCCGACCCACTCGCTGTAACCGAGCCAACACCCGCAGTGCGCGCGTCCGTACACGCCCTGCGCAGGCCCCCCACGCAATGCAAGTGGCTCCGCACGCAGTGCATCCCCGTCCCCACCTCCTGCGTCCGGATTGGCACGCTCTTCCCCTTTTCACGCTCGTGATGCACCTTGAAATCCACGCCTAACGTCTAATGTGCCACGGCAACCCTGAGTCGGCACACGCTTGCACAGGAACGCGGAACGTGAACGCGTCTCGTCTTCCCATTCCCGTTCCCCATCCCTCGCTCGGAGTCAGACAATGAACGCTCGCGATGCACATTCTGCTAGGCGCCTCAAGCATGCTGCCACAGCGCTCCGTTCTACCAAGAGCTCCGTCCGTGTCTTTCTCAAGGATTCACCACCGATGTTCGAGCAGTATGTGGCCGACTTGCACAGCTCTGTGAAGCGCGTCGGGGAGCTCGAAGAACAGCAGTACCTAGTCGCGCCCCAGCACGCGCAGGAGGGGACAAAAACGGCGCTTCTCCGGAAGCGCCTGCGTCGGGAGTACATGATCCCCCTCTCGCGCACCGGCAAACCTCTCTTGGATTTCGCGCCGGGGGTCGAGAAGGCCCTCAAGGTGCCGCACGCGCGCGCCTCACACCGCGAGCTCGTCACGACCGCCGAGGTGATGCTCAAGGCCGTTCAGCCGTACCGTAAGCTTCTCATCTCGGAGGGATTCCCTACGGCGTTCTTCAACGAGTTTCGGGACCTTGCCAAGGAGCTCAAGCGCATCGCAACGACCACCTCCGAGCGGCAGGCGAAGTTCGCGCGCGTGACCGGTGATCTGCGCAGGGAGCTCGCGACGGGCAACGAGACGCTACGCATACTGGACGGACTCCTCCTCGCACGTGCTGACCGTAATCCGCAACTCGCGAGAGCGTGGAAGGAGGCCCGGCGTTCGCCCAAACGGATGGGCCGCCCGCCCGCCAAGAAACGAAAGGCGCTGCCTAACGGCGGATCTGCGAACCGCTCGAGGGAGGAACCAGTGAGCACGTGAGGCCGCGCGCGGCGCATGCTCGTCACCGTATTGCGGGGTGCGTGAGTGAGCCCATTGGGCCGCTGATACCGCTGACAGGCGCTGAAGTCGCTGATAGCTTCCTCCCCCATGCCCAACGCATGGAACTCGCCCCTCGAGGTGGACCTCGACACGATGCGCGCCATGTCGGCGCGCGTGTCTGATCTCGTTACCGCTCATCTCGCGTCCTTGCGCGAACAGCCCGTACGCACGTCGCTCTCGCGTCGTGATTCGAAGCGGATCGTCGGCGCGATTGCGCCAACAGCGCCGGAGCAGGGAATCGGCTTCGATCGCGCGCTCGACGAGCTGGCCGAGCGCGTCCTGCCGTATCACGCGCGCGAACCGCATCCGCGATTCCTCGGCTACGTGCCAAGCATTCCGACATTCCCTTCGGTGCTCGGCGACTGGCTCGCGACCGGTTACAACTTTTTCGCCGGCGTGTGGCCGATCGCGTCCGGACCGAACGAGATCGAGCTCGTCGTGCTCGACTGGTTTCGGCAGTGGCTCGGCATGCCTAACGGGGCAAGCGGCCTTCTCACCTCCGGCGGCTCGACGGCGACGTTGATGGCCGTCGTCGCGGCGCGTCATGCACGCGCGGGTGAGGATGCGTCACTCCTCCCTCGGCTGACGCTCTACACGTCGACCCAGGCGCATTCCGCGGTTGTCCGGGCGGCATGGATCGCCGGGATCTCGCGCAGTAATGTGCGGGTGCTGCCGACTGACGAATGCTGGCGACTTCGCGCCGACACGGTGCGCGATGCGGTGGCCGCCGATCAGGAGGCTGGCCTCGTGCCGTTCTGTGTCGTCGCGAGCGCGGGGACGACGAACACTGGCGCGATCGATGATTTATCGGGCATCGCCGCACTGTGCGAACGCGAGGCACTCTGGCTCCACGTCGACGCAGCGTACGGCGCGTTTGCCGCGGTCACGTCGCGGGGAACGGAGATGCTTCACGGAATCGAGCGCGCGGACTCGGTCGTGCTCGATCCGCACAAATGGCTCTTCGTCCCATTCGAGTGCGCGTGTCTGCTCGCGCGAGATCCGGCGAAGCTGAAGTCGGCGTTTCACATCTTTCCCGAGTTTCTCAAGGACGTCGCGCCGGGCGAGGAGGAGGTCAACTTCGCCGACTACGGCGAGCAGCTGTCGCGCTATTCGCGCGCGCTCAAGATCTGGCTTTCGGTACGTACGTGTGGCCTCGCTCCGATCCGTTCGATGATCGAGCGCGGCATCACGCTCGCGGAATACGCCGAGTCGCTCGTTAGGCGAGAGCCGTCGCTCGAGGTGCTGTCATCGGCGCAGCTCGGGATTCTCTGCTTCCGCGCTCACCCGCGCGGCGTGGACGATCCCGCGGCGCTCGACACGCTCAATGAACGGATCAACGCGCGTGTCAACGAGCGTTTCTTGATCTCGTCGACGAAGATCAACGGGCAATTCTCGCTTCGAATGTGCACGCACAACTGGCGGACGAGCGAGAGTGATATCGACGAGCTGATCGCATTGGTGTGCGAAGGGCCTAGCCCCTAGCCCCTCGTTTGCAGCCCTTCTCCTGATCGATCACTCGATCTCTGTCCTTCTCTCAACGCAACGACTCCGTTGACGACGACGGCTTTGATTCCGACCGGATACTGAAACGGATCCTCGAACGTCGCTTTGTCGGCGACTGCCGACGGGTCGAACACGACGACGTCGGCGGCCATGCCGGGTGCAAGGCGGCCACGGTCCTCGATGCCGATTCGAGAGGCCGGCAAGCCGCTCATCTTGTGGATCGCGCTCGCCAACGTCAGTACCTTTTTCTCGCGGACATACCTGCCTAACACACGTGGGAAGGTGCCGAGGCCGCGCGGGTGTGGGCGACCCTTGTGCGTCGCACCGTCGAGCGCGTAGGCCCCGCCATCGGAACAGACCATCCCTTGAGGATGCGCGAGGATGCGATCGAGGTTGTCCTCACTCATTGCGAAACCGACCATGCCGACGTTGGCCTTGCCGCGCTGCAGCAGCGCAACGACGAGCGCGTACGGCTCCAGCATTTGAGTCTTTGCGAAACTCCCGACACGTTTGCCTTCGGCGGCCATATCGGCATAGTTCGCGATGCCGCTGATCTGAACGTTGTCCCATCCGCCAATGAGCTCGACCTTCGCCACGGTCTCATGGCGGATTTTCTCCGACGTCGCCGGATCGTCGAGACGACGCAGGAAGTCGTCCGTGCTGCCATCGCGACTCCAAACGGGAAAGAGGTTGCTCAGCCCCGTTTGGTACGCGATGTAGGGGTACCGATCGAAGGCGACGTCGATACCTGCCGGGTCGGCGGAGGTCGTCGATGCGGTCTTCGGCGACTTTGAACTCCGCGTACGTGACGTCGTGGCCGACGCGCGTTTCTTGACTGGCGTCGCACCCTTCCGGCTCTCGCCCTCCGACTGCACGGCGATGTCCATCGAGCCTCGCGCGCGGTGTATGTGCGTAAAGATCTCGTCCAGCTTGTGCCAGTTCCGCGGACCCTCGGTCTTGAGATGCGAGATCTGGAGCGGGCAGTTCGCGCCCGCGGCGACGGCGATCGATTCGTCCACGGCCTCGAGGACGTGATCGTCTTCGTTTCGCATGTGTGTCGCGTAAGGCAATCGTCGCGACGCGAGCGGCTTGCACAATGCGATCAACTCGTTGCGTGTCGCGAACGCGCCGGGCGTGTACTCCAGCCCGGATGACGCACCGCAGGCGCCATCGGCGAGCGCTTGCTCGACGAGCTGCGTCATGCGCGCGATCTCGTCAGGCTTCGCCGGGCGATTCACGTTCCCGATGACGATGCCGCGCACGCTGCCGAGGCCCACCATCGACGCGACGTTGACGCTCGGCTCGAGTGACGCGAGCGATTGCCAGAAGGCCTTGAAATCGGAGAAGGAATGGCGGCCGTTGTCTTCGTCCGGCTCACGTCCCGTCGGCGCGCGCGATGAGCCGTCTTGTCCAACGACGATCGTCGTGACGCCCTGCCTAACGATCGACTCCGAGCGCGGGTCGTCCCACAGCGAGCCGTCGCCGTGCGAATGGATGTCGATGAATCCCGGCGCGACGGCCATTCCGCGCGCATCGATCTCGACCGCGCCCTGGTCGACCAGATTCTGCCCGATGGCGACGATCCGGCCGTCATCGATCGCGATGTCGGCTTCGACGCCCGGACTCCCGAGTCCGTCGAAGACGGTCCCGCCACGAATGACGATGGAGTAGCGCCGCCGCCAGGGCAACACCAACCGCGGCGACCCAGCCAGTGCGGCGAGCGTCGTCCCGGCACTCAGAACGAATGAGCGTCGTGAGATTGTCATAGGAGATTGGACTGTCATCCCGAGGAGCGAAAAGCGACGAGGGAACTGCACGCTATTTAACAAGAGTGCAGATTCCTCGCTTCGCTCGGAATGACAAGGCGCGTGGTTCGTGATCAACATCACTCGGAGAAAATGTTCAGCGCCGGACGACCCCGGGCAGCGCTTTCCTTGCCGAGGACCCTTCGCACAAACTCGGGCCACCAATCATGCTGCTCGCCGAGCGAGCGATATTGGTCCAGGGCAGCCCATGTTGTTTCGTGAATCTCGGTCGCGCGCTCGCGGGCTTCGTCGCTCGAGATCCCCTCGCGCTTCAGCGCCCGCCGGCCGAGCTGCGCGTGCAGAACCTCGTCGGCCCAGTCGTAGTCGTGAAAATGCGCCGAGAGCGCGTCACCGGCGGCGACGGCCGTCTCGTATTCGAAGCGCTTCCCCGTCTCGCCAGGCATGAGTGATTGCTCAATTGCGTAGAGTATGATCTGCCGTTCGATGGGTGTCGCGTGGAGGTTGAGCCGCAGCGCGAAGCTGATGTTGAGTGGGATGTCTACCTTCCAATCGATACCCCGCGCCTCGAGTGCGACCGTTCCCATCATCGCGTGCCGCGCCTCGTCCCAGAGCTGGCGCGAGTAATCCCGGTAGAACTCCCACGGTTGGTCGGTGCGTTCGGTCATGAACGACGCCATCATCTCCGGGACATCCATCTCGAGTGCGCGCTTGCAGATGAGTGCGAGGTTGCGCTCGTCTGCCGGCACGTCAGGCATGTTGTAAACGAGGTGCGGCGCGAACTCGAAGTTGTATTGCCCGACGAAGCGACCATCCCTGCGAGGATGGAAAGAATGAAGTGGTGTGCGTGGAGGATGCAGCGTGCGGTCGACCATCTCGACGTTCGCATCGCCCGCTATGCCGCCGGCCGCGGCGAGATAGGCACGGAGATGCTCGCACCATCGTCCGACCTTCTGCCCTCCGCCCTCCACACTCTGCTCGATGGCTTCCTCGATGTCGATGAGCGCGAACCGTAGCACGCGGCGCGTCGGGTAATCGACGAGAGCGTTGGTGCGCTCGATGTGGTCTCGATAGGCGGCAGCGAGGGCAGGGCAGAGCACGCCATAAACGCCGGCGACGAGCTCGTCGGTGTCGCGTGCGGCATCCACCTGATCAAGGAAGTCATCGAGCGCCTGCGCTGTTGGATCGTCGTCGGGAAGCGCGTCGAGTGGCGGCACTGGGTTTCGCATCTCCGCGATACGCCTCCGCAACGCATCGACATGCTCGGCGCTCTGCCACTGATGCAGCGCGAGCGCGCACTTCACCTCCCAGACGGGCTCACTCGTTAGGTGAGCGACGAGAATGCCCATGAGCCGGCGCTCCGCCCAGTGAAAGCGCAGGAGTCGGCGGACGTTCTCGTCGACGGAAAACCCGACGCGCGCAGCGTCGCTGTACGAAGCGATGCCGGCGAGGGGCGTAAATGTGGGAGTCATGTGCCAGGGGCTAGGGGCTAGGGCTAGGGGCTAGGGGCTAGGGCTAGGGCTAGGGGCTAGGGGCTAGGGGCTAGGGGCTAGGG
>DATEGN010000483.1:0-2700 GCA_035280125.1 Gemmatimonadaceae bacterium
CAGCGCTTGCCGCCCAGCTTGTGCAGTCTGGGGGGAGGGGAATCTTCGCTGACGTCGGAGGCCGATCTAAAGCGTTCGAGTTGATCGATGCGGTACAATGGAACGTTCAATCGGTCGCCGCCTTCGTACTCGATCACCGCGACCTCGATGGTACTTTGGCCCACGAATATCGTTTCGATGCCGCGAAAGATGCCGACTCCATGCTCGAGATGAACGACAAAATCGCCTGGCTTGATCGCCAGCGTGTCGACGGCGATGCCGGTCGCGTATTTTCGGGCGCGACGAATGCGCCGTTCGCGGCGGAAGATCTCGTGGTCGGTGAGAACGCGAAGCCCTGCGTGCGTGTCGCGAGAAGGAACGACGAAGCCGCCACCGAGCACACCGATCGAGAGATGCGCCGGGGACGGAGAGTACTCTCCATCGTTGAGCAGCTCATCGAGCCGCTCGCACTGTCCCTCGTTGTCGCAGAGGATGATCGTCGTCAGGTCATCGCGAACGAGACGCTTGAGCTGTCTGATGTCGCGATCGATCGCTTCGGGTGACCGCAACGGGAACGCGATCTCCGGGTCCTCCTCGCCTTCGACCAATGACGCAATCGCGCCGAACGCGCGCACGGCCCGCGCGGCCTCCTCGGGCGAAACGAAGAGTTCGTCGCGCGACACAAAGTCCTCGCCGCGACGACGCGCGAGATCGATGTGATGTTGCGCGTCAGCCCACGTTCGCTTGAGCTCGGGCTCGAAGTGCGAGCCGCGCGGCACAAAGAGGATGGTGTCGGGCGGAAAGAGGCTGATGATCGAGAGACGATCGCCCGTATTCGCGTCGTCGCGCACCTGGCCGTCGACCGGCAACACGATCGCGAGGTCAACCGCTCGCGTGGAGCGCTGCGTGTTGATGTCGAAGTAGCGCAAATCGACAATTTCGTCGCCCCAGAACTCGGCGCGCACGGGCTCGGGCATGCCGAACGAGTAGACGTCGAAGATGCCGCCGCGAATGCTGAACTGCGCGACATCCTCGACCATCGGCACGCGCTCGAACCCGATGGACTCGAGGTGGGATGCCAGCGACTCGAGGCGGTGGACGCCACCCTTGCGAAGCTCGACGCGCAGGTCACGCAGCGCGCGCGGCATGCGCGTCCGCTCGAGCAGTGCGCGGGCGGTTGTTATGAGTATGTGAATCTCGCTTCGCGTCAGGCGCTCGAGGGTGTCGACGCGTTCGCCAGCCACTTCCATGTGCGGCTCGGCCTCGCCGAAGCCTTCGCGCGGCGGGTAGAGCGCGATCGGTGTCTCGTCGACCAACGTCGAGAGGTCCGCCAGCCAGCGTTCGGCTTCGGTGACGCTCTCCGTCGCGACGACGAAGAATCGCGTGGTCAAACGACGTGACAACGCCGCGAGCACGGACGCGTCGGCGGAGCCCGGGAGGCCGCCGATGGTACGTCGCTGGGCCGGCGCGGGCAGTGTATTGAGTAAGCGAGTGAACGCGGGCAAGCGCTCGATCGCGTCGAGCAGAGGAGCGAGAGGCATCTACGGGAAGCGGGGGACGGGGGACGGGACAGGGACGGGCGAACGGGGGCGGCGATGTCATTCCGAGCGAAGCGAGGAATCTGCACGTAATCCCATGAACGGTTCGTTCCGAATTCCCCGTACCCCGTCCGCCGTTCCCCGTTAGGCCGCGACGGCGGCACGTCGGCGCGTTCCGACGAGCAACCCTTCGGCCACGAGCAGCGCCAGAGCGAAGAACAGGATCGGCTCGGCCACGGAGCGGCGTGACGCCGATCGGAACGACAGGCTCGCGAGCTGCGGTCGGTCGTTGGCGGCAATGACCTGCCGCGCGTGAATGCGTCGACCCAGGTCGTCGGCGGTGATGCGTTCGAGCACGGACTCGCTCGACTCTGGATTGACCACGAGCGCCCCGACGCGACGGCCATTGCGCTCGAGGAAATACGTGCCGACGAGTGCCGGCGCCTGCAGGTCGTCACCGAGCGCGGAACGTGCTCCACTCAGGTCTTCGATCGCGTCCGCCCAACGCGGGCGCGCCAGAAGCTGACCGGGACTCGCCGCGACCACACCGCCGGGCTCACCGACGAGGCGTTCGGTAAGAACACTCGACAGCCAGGGGACAAAGGCCGCGCGAATGGGAAATGTCGTCGCCGCGGGGGCGATCGGCGATGCGATGATGGCGTAGCGAGGGCCGGCAACGATCCATGGCTCGCGGCCGACACGCGCCATGGTGTCGGCGTCGGCACCGCTCTGCGGCAACAACTCGTAACGTGTAATCGCCGTGACATCGAGAAAAGCGCCCGCTTGCGAGTCGGCGGGAGCGGCGCCTAACGCGTGCGCGGCCGCGACGGCGGTCTCGCCGCGGCGCAACGCGCCGAATCGCCACGGTACGCCGACTCGCTCCAGCGCCCGGTTGGCCGCCCCAAGCCGAACGGGGTCGCTCGGCGCGACGATCAGCGCTGGCAGTGCCGTGAGCTCGTCGGCCGACACGATCGCGATGTCCTTCCCATCGACGATGCGACTGCTCCCCTTGAGGACATCGACGGCGCTCTTGACGAATGGCCCTGCCTCGGTCGAAACGGAGATGCCCGGCGGCGCCCCGATCCAGACCGCGAAGTGACGCACGTTGTCTCCGGGCAGCTCGTCCGGCTCGAGCTCGACGGTCCCGTTGACCCAACCGCGCTCCGGCGGCGCGGCGCGCATG
>DATEGN010000484.1:0-3996 GCA_035280125.1 Gemmatimonadaceae bacterium
CACCGCTCCGGATGTTGCGAAGAATCTCATCAGCCTGGAGCCGCGCCGCTTGCAGCTGCGCGACGAGCCGCTCTTTTCCCGCCCCCGCGCGCTGCAGTTGCGCGCCGAGGTAGGCGCTGCCCAACGCGACACAGGCGAACACCCCGAGCTGGAGCCACACGGCCGCCGTGAGCGCCGTGCCGGAAATGAGCACCGTGTCGGCAACATATAAGACGTTGCCCAGCGCAGCGACGAGCAGCCCTCCGCCGACCGGCAAGAGGAGGCTCGCGGTCGCGATGATGAGGATGTACAGCGCCGCGAACTGTGACGTGCTTCCATTCGTGACGTGAACGACCGCCGTGACGAGCAGCAAGTCGAACGTCGACTGCAAATAAAAGAAGGTGGGCTGGAGCCCCTTTTGATATATTTCGCTGTACCATGCGGACAGCGCGGTCACGCCCGTCGCCAGCGCGAAGGCGAGCGAGGCAACGAGGAGCTTGTGCGTATCGGTGTCTTCGCGCGTCCAAACGAAAACCGCCGCGGCGAAAATCGCCGTGGCCACCGACATGCGTCCCATGTACAGCCATCGCAATAGCCGCCGCGGATCCAACATTGCTTCCAATGCTGGGTGCTGGGAATGCGGTGCCTTTGCCGAGGAAACGGCTGTTGGCGCCGACGGCATTTCGATGGGGAGGTCGGGAACCGATTGAGGTGCGCGCACGACCGACGAGGTGGGATCAGAGCCTTGCAAAGTGCCAGACGGTGGGAGCCGTCCGGAGTCTTGCATTCTGCTATGCCCTTGACGATCACGGCTGGCGCTGGTTTCCAAAGACGATGTGGCGCTAATGGCTAGCGTGTTGGTGGGCCTCGTCTTCGGCGTTGCGAGCGCCACCGCGCCAAATGGCGCGGAGGGTGTTTCGCTGCGCCTTCTCCTCGTTTTCGTCCTCGTTCTCGTCAACGCGTTCTTCGTGGCCGCCGAGTTCGCGTTGGTCGCCACGCGCCGGAGTCGCATCGAGAGTCGCATCGCGGCCGGCCATCGCGGAGCGAAGCTCGTTGAACGAACACTGAAGGATCTCGATCGCTACATCTCGGTCACGCAAGTAGGCATCACGCTCGCGTCGCTCGCTCTCGGCTGGTTAGGCGAGGACGCCATTGCGGTACTCATCGACAACATTCTGTCGCGCTTCGGCTGGACGATTCCCTCCGCCGCGGTTCACACCACCGCCGCAGCGCTCATCGCGTTCGTCATCATCGTCTTGCTGCACATCGTGCTCGGGCAACTCACACCGAAGAGCCTCGCGCTGGTGCGACCCGAACAAACGAGTATGGTCGTCGTGAGGCCGTTGATCGGCTTCGCGGTGGTCATGTCGCCGATCGTTGGATTGCTCAACGGCATCGCCAATGGCGTGTTACGGCTTCTCGGCATCGGGCCGTCGCGATCGCTCGAGCCGGTGCACTCGCCGGAGGAGCTTCGCCTGCTCGTTATGCAGTCGCGGGCGCATGGGGCGCTCGACGAATCGGATAGTCTCATGCTCGCCGGGGTCTTCGATTTTCATGAGAAGCGCGCTCGCGATGTCATGCGGCCCCGCACCGACATCGTCGCCATTCCGGTGGACGCGACGGAAAGCGAGGTCTGGCAGCTGCTGCGCGCCGAGCGCTACTCGCGCTATCCCGTGTACCATGAATCGCTCGATGACGTGGTTGGCGTTCTGGTCGCCAAGGACCTCTGGCTCAAGGAGGTGGGGACGCCGGTCGATTTGCGAACGCTGATCCGCAAACCACTGTACGTGCCCGATAACCGTCCCGCCGAGCGCGTGTTGGACGATCTGCGTCGCACACGCGCGCACATGGCCGTCGTGCTCGACGAATATGGCGGCACCGCGGGCATCGTCACGCTCGAGGACCTCGTCGAAGAGGTCATCGGAGACATCAACGACGAGTACGACTTTGCGGTGCGCGAAGCGATCGAGGCGAACGGCGTTCTCGAGCTCGCGGGCGCGATGTCGCTCGTCGACGTGCGGAGCGACTACCGTCTGTCGATTCCCGAGGGCGATTGGACGACGCTCGGCGGCTACACGTTCGCCCGACTGGGACGCGTGCCGCGCATCGGCGATCGCGCAGGCTTCCCCGGTGGCGAGCTCGAGGTCGTCGCCATGGACGGCAGGCGAGTCGCCGCGGTGCGCGTCGTTAGGTTCGACGATCGAGGACGCCGTCGAACACCAGCGAGCGCACCGCGTTCATCGGGTGCGCCGTCGTCGGCGCCGCCGCCCTCGACGTGAACGACGACATCGTCGTCTCGCCGGCGCTCACCATCCCGCGTGCGGAGCTGAGCTTCCGCGCATCGCGCGCCGGCGGACCAGGGGGACAGCACGTCAACACATCGTCCACCCGTGTGGAGCTGCTGTGGGATCTCACGCATTCGACCGCGGTCAGCGACGAGGTCCGCGCGCGGTTGCTCACCAAGCTCGCGTCGCGGCTCGATGCCGACGGCATGGTGCGTGTCGTCGCGAGCGACCGACGAAGCCAGGCGCAGAATCGCGAGTCGGCCGCGTCGCGGCTCGCCGAGATCGTTAGGCAGGCGCTCGTCGTTCCGAAAAAGCGCCGCCCAACCCGTCCGACCACCGCGTCGCGCGAGCAGCGCCTGAGCGACAAGCGAGAGCGAAGCAACCGAAAGCGCGATCGGCGCCGGGATGATTACGATTGACGTGAAGGTCCGGGTGGTTGACAGCAAAAAGAACCGCCTCAGCTATCCAGGGCGTGATTTCTTCGCAGTCCCAGAACGCTCAAGAAAAAACTGAAGAGAATTGTCTGAAAGCCGAGTGTCGTGAGCGTGACGCCTGGAATGACCCACCGCATGGTGTGGCCGTAGCTCAGATGCCCGAAATCCACGGCCCACCACTGAGCCACGGATCCACCAAGGAGCGCAAGCCCCCCAAGCATCGTCGCGGCACCTGCCAGCAGGCCGCGCTCGAGCGATGCAAGGCGACTCCAGCTCGTTAGGCGTTCATCCGACGGCAATATTCCCTCGCTGATCGCGAACACCTTCGTGAGCAGCGCGAAGACGATCGACTGATAGCCGCCGATGATGCTCAGGCTCGCGAACAGAAGAGTGTGGACGTCGAACGTGATCCGCCCGATCTTCAATCCGGGCATGGCGATGCCATAGCCGACGGCGCCGAGGAGCAAGAGAATCGCGCCCGGTACGAGAAACAGCCAGCGCGGACTGTAGAGCATGAAGAAGCGCAACGTCCGCCATCCATCCCGGAACGTGCGAAGATGCGGAGCGTGCGCTTTGCGGCCGTCGGGATGGAGCGTGATCGGCACTTCCGCCACGCGCGCACCGAGCAGGCTCGTCTTGATGATCATCTCGGTCGCGAACTCCATCCCGGTGCATCGCTGCGCCAACCGCTCATAGTGCGAGCGCGTGAAGCCTCGCATGCCGCAATAGACGTCGCTCACCGGCGCATTGAACCAACCGCGAGCGAGCCAGGAGAACATGGGGTTTCCCCACCAGCGGTGCAGAAAGGGCATGGCACCGGGAAGCAGGGTTCCGCCGCCCGACGGAAGACGACAGCCCTGTGCCAGGTCATAGCCTTCGCGCAGCTTGTCCAGGAAACGCGGAATTTCGCCGAAATCGTAGCTATCGTCGGCGTCGCCCATGAGGATGTATCTGCCCCGAGCGGCAGCGATCCCGCCCATGAGGGCGGCGCCATAACCCTTTTCGCGAACGGTGACGACGCGCGCACCGAGTTGAGTCGCAATGGCTGGTGAGCCGTCAGTCGAGCCGTTGTCGGCAACAATCACTTCGCCCGCTATCCGGTGACTGCGCAGCGTGTCCATGGCTTTGCGGACGCAGGTCCCAATCGTGTCGGCCTCGTTGAGGCACGGCATCACGACCGAGATCTCGACCTCGCGCAGGGCGATGAACGGTTCGGCAAGTCGAAGTGCGCTTGTCACCCTGAATCGCTCCTGGGATGGATGGCGTAACTCCTAGAAGACGACTTAGGCGGGGAACGG
>DATEGN010000485.1:0-4679 GCA_035280125.1 Gemmatimonadaceae bacterium
ACCTAGCACCTGTCGTCACGTGTCCAATTCAGCGCTCAGCTTTGGCGCGGGCGGTGCTTGGCGGCCCAGGAGCCGCGCGACGATGCGGTCGCCATGATAGCGGCCGTTCTCGATGAAGACTTTGTTGGCGTCGTATCCCGCAATGACGACACCAGCGATGAAGACGCCGGGGACCGTGGTCTCCAGCGTCTCCGAGTCGTGCTCGGGAATTCCTGTCGTCGGATCGATCGGCACGCCCACCTGCGTCAGCAAGTCCACATTCGGTGCGAAGCCCGTCATGATGTACACGAGGCTGGCGGGAAGACGCTCGCTCTTGGCTCCATCGTCCGTCGCATGGATGCACACCGAATCTGGCTCGATCGACGCGACGCGGCTGTTCCAACGAACGTCGATACTGCCTTCCTTCACGCGGTTCTGAAAATCCGGCAGCACCCACGGCTTGATGCGCTTGTCGAACGTTGGACCGAAATGCACAAGGGTGACGTGCGCTCCAGACCGCCAGAGGTCGAGCGACGCTTCGGCAGCAGAGTTACCACCACCAACGACGACGACGCGCTGCTGAAATGCTTCGTGGCCCTCCCGATAGACGTGAGTGACGTGCGGCAGATTCTCACCGGGAACGCCGAGACGATTCGGCGATCCGAAGTATCCAGTCGCAACGATCACGGCGCCCGCATTCGTGCGCCGTACATGACCACCACGCGTGCGCGAATGCACAATGAGCTCATCGTCAGCGCGCTCGATCGAGGTCACGCGCTCGTACTGCCGAACCGGGATGCCGAAGTGCGCGACCGCGGCGCGATAGTACGCAAGCCCATCACGACGGGTGGGCTTTTCGGTCGCGATGACGAACGGAAGATCGCCGATGCCGAGCTTCTCGGCCGTCGAGAAGAAGCGCACGTACGTCGGATAGTGCGCGATCGTACTGACGACGACTTCGGACTCTATGACAACCGTGCGCAGTCCGGCGTGCTGCGCCGAGATCGACGCAGCCAGCCCGCACGGTCCAGCGCCGACGATGAGAACATCTACATCTGACAATCCGAACCTCCTCCCGCTGCAGCTGTTAGGTGCCAGGTGCTAGGTGCTAGAAGAAAACGGAGCCGCTAGCACCAAGCACCTATCACCTCGCACCTTCAATGATTTGGTCTCGCTTCGTCCCGACGCTGACATACGTGATCGGCGTCTCGACAATTTCCTGCATGCGGTCGAGGTAGCGTCTCGCGGCGTCAGGCAGCTCCTCGATCTGGCGGCAGTCTGCGGTCGATTCGCGCCAGCCATCCATCCACTCGTAGCGTGGAACGACACGCTCCTGAGCGGTGAGATCGGCGGGGAACTCCTCGTGCAGCTCGCCCTCGTACTCGTACCCCACGCAAATGCCAATCTTGTCCAGCGTATCGAGTACGTCGAGCTTCGTGACGGCGAGATCCGTGAGACCATTGATGCGCGCTGCATAACGAACAACGACCGCGTCGAACCATCCGCAGCGGCGAGGGCGGCCCGTGGTCGCCCCAAACTCGTTGCCTAACGTGCGCACGTTGCTGGCGAGCGGCTCGTCCATCTCGGTTGGAAGCGGGCCGGCGCCGACGCGAGTCGTGTACGCCTTTACGACGCCGAGCACAGCGTCGATATCGGTTGGCGCTATCCCCGATCCAACAGCCGCCCCACCAGATGTCGTGTTGCTCGACGTCACGAACGGATACGTGCCGTGATCGATATCGAGCAACGAGCCCTGCGCGCCCTCGAGCAACACGGCCGCACCGCTCCGCACCGCGCGATGCATCGCGAGCCCGACGTCTTCAGCGAGAGGAAGTAGTCGCTCGGCGAGGCGCTCGAGCATCGCGATCGTCTCACCGCAATTCACCCGCTTGCTGCTGCCGAACCGGGCGAGCTGTGCCTCGGCGTGCGCCGCGCCCTGTTCGACGAGCTGTCGAAGCCGTTCACCGTGCCGAAGGTCGAGCACGCGCACGCCACGGCGCGCGATCTTGTCCTCGTAGGCTGGCCCGATGCCGCGTCCCGTCGTTCCGATGGCCTTGCTGGCCTCGCTCTCGGCGTCGACGAGCTTGTGATACGGCAATACGAGATGCGCTCGATCGCTCACGTAGAGCCGTCCCTCGACATCCACGCCGTCGCGGACAAGCCCGTCGATCTCGGTGAAGAGCGTATCCGGATCGAGCACCACGCCATTGCCGATCGCGCAGCGGACACCGGGATGCAGAATGCCGCTGGGTATCTGGTGCAGGACGAACGAGGTGTCGCCGATGTGCTCAGTGTGACCGGCGTTGGCGCCGCCCTGATAGCGCACGACCCAATCCGCCCGCTCGGCCAGGACGTCAACGAGCTTCCCTTTCCCCTCGTCGCCCCACTGTGCACCGACGACGACGAGCGTACGTGTGTGAGAGCTGAACATGTGTTGGAATCTAGAATGCCTTGCTGAGAGCCGCGAAAAGGAGCCAAACAGCCATCACGAGTCCGATGGCGATCTTGATGGCTGCCGCCGTGACGCGCCCGATGAATGCCCCCCACGCCACGCGCGTCGCCGTGCCGCCTCCGGTGCCACGGCTCATCTCGAACGCGAAGGCACCGACAAAAGCTCCGACGAAAGCGCCGACGATCGAACCGATGACGGGGATTGGAACTCCCATGAACGCGCCGACCATGCCGCCAATCACCGCACCCCAGCTTGCACGGCGAGAGCCGCCGTATTTCCGGGTGAAACGCGCGGTGAGTATCCACTCGAGTCCCTCGGCGATCACCATCAAAATGCCAGCGACAACAACTGATGCCCAGCCAATGCCCCCCGTCGGCACGAGCAGCTTGTAGCAAAGCGCCGCTACAAACATCACGAGTGTCCCGGGCATGCCGAACGGGATCATGATGAGCGCCACTAACAGCACTGCCGCTAGAATCAGAACTTCCATCAACCGTGCTCCGTGAGGATGACCGCCGCGGACGCCAATGCGAGAGCGGCGCCGGCGATGCCGCTGCCGCGAAGAGTCTCTAGGCTGTCGCGTCGCGTGTGAATACGCCTAAGCGTACGCAACGTACCTCGGCTGAGAGTCACCGCCTCCCATCCCGCGTCAGAGAAGGCCAGGCTATCAGCGAGTACTCCCGGCAGTAAAGGGATGACGCGGAGTCCCTTCGTGGCACTGAACGCCTCCTGAATCCAGCGCGGACGCGGCCGAGTCCACATGACAGTTAGCCGACCCGTGTCGTCCACGCCATCGCAGTTGAGGGCGATTGCTGGCGCACGCCCGGCGCACCAGGCTCGCGCGCCGGCAAGGCCGAACTCTTCCGCATCGGTGATGAGCACGCCGACGGGCACATCGGGCGGGAGTGCGGCCGTCGCGGCGAGGACGGTGGCAACGCCCGATGCATTATCGACGGCACCTGGCGATGCCTTGCCAACGACAGAGAGGAGTACCGGCAAGGCGCCAATGAACGCAGCGACCATGATGACGGACCATGTGCTGGCCGATCGACCACTCCAGGCCGCGACAACGGCGGCAATCCAGGATGTGAGCAAGACAATGATGCCTGTCGCGCGCACGACGAGAGAAACTGGCTGCGACTTCGAGTCGAGATGCGCGACGAGCCACACGGATGGGTCCTCCTGATCGCGGCGTGCCTCGAGGTTGACACCTCGTCGTCGCATGAGTGGTAGCGCCAGGATGCCATGTCTCGCCAGCCATCGGCCGCCGACGGCGATGAAAACAATGCCGGCAAGGAGAATTACCAGTGCGAGCACACGCTTTCCACCTAACGCGCTCACCCAGCCCGCGGCAATGACGAGCAGCACCGCAAGGCCACCGGCTGGCGTGCCATACGCGCCCACCGCCGCGCTGTAGTCGAAGGGACACTCTTCGACACGATAGCCGAGTGAGCGGAGCGTGTAGACGCAATACTGTCGTGCGTCCGCCGCTTCCGGCGTACAAGTGTGGCGTGGCTGTCGAGCCAGCCGCCTAACGTGTGAGACCGCGAGTTCGCCGAGCTCCGGCACTCGATGGCGTCACGCCGCGAGCGACAGCTCTGCCGCTCGCAGCAGTTCCTTGACGTCTGCCAACCCGGCGGCGCCAAGCGGTGTCAGCGGCGGTCGTACCGGTCCGCCAACAAGGCCGACGCGATCGAGGGCGGCCTTCACACCGGCGACGCCCATGTCGCCAACAATTCGCCCGGACAGCGGCGTTAGGCGGTCCTGCGCCTGCTCGGAGCGTGTCTCGAAAACCTCGATCGCCAGGCTCGAAGCAAACAACGAGACGGCAAGAATACCGCCGCGCGCACCCAGCTCCAGCCCACGCAGGAAGGTCGAGCCGTTGCCAGTGAGCACGGTGAACGCGTCGCTCTGCGCCTTGAGATATCCGGCCAGCAGCTCGAGATCGCCCGAGCTGTCCTTGATGCCAATCACGTTCTCGTGCCGCGCTAGCTCGGCGACGAGCTGCGGCGGGAGCGCGAAGTGCATGTACTTCGGAATGCTGTAGAGAATGACAGGAACGGGACTCGTGTCGGCAATCGCGACATAGTGATCGCGCAGCGTCACCGCCTTTTGCCCGTAGTAGTGCGGGCCAACCACGAGCACCGCGTCGGCGCCGCGTTCCGCGGCGAGTCGCGTTAGGCGCAGCGCTGTCCTCGTGGACTCCGCACCCGTACCGACGATGAGCCGGCGGTCGCTCGGCACGGCG
>DATEGN010000486.1:0-11820 GCA_035280125.1 Gemmatimonadaceae bacterium
TGGACGATGATGAGATACTTCGAGGGTGCCCAGAACTTGTCGATGTCCTTGATCTTGAGATTCCCTCGGAAATTCGGGCCGTCGCGTTGCGCGATGTCGGCGTCGTCCAGGCTTTGGCGTGAGATAACCTGATATCGACGCGAGCTATCCGGCACGGTGATCTCGTGCACCTCGCGCGTGTCGATCGCGGTGAACATGTCGCGATCCAGGTTCCGCGCTGGCACCAACGTACGGCCAATCCGCGCGATGAGCAGATTCGCACCGCCTTCCTTGACGATGATGCCCTTCTTGACCAGCGCATCCTCGTCACCGATGACGTAGTACGCTTTGCTCTGCATCGCGCGTAGATCGTTCACGACCATGTCCAGCGTATCTACCTTCGCCTGCATGACCGCAATCGTCTGCGCCTGCTGCTCGATCTGCGACGTCAGCTCGGCGATCCGTAGCGCATCGGCGTCGACCTGCGCCTTGAGCTTGCCGTTGTCGCTCTTGAGGGAATCTTCGAGCTGGCGTGCCGCGGCGAGCTCCTTCGCCGTCTCTTGTGCACGTTGCACCAGCGCGTTCACGCGCTTCAGCAGCTCGCGTCGAGCATTCAGCTGCTCTTCGATTGGGCTCTCGGCGTTCTTGAGGCGCTTGGCTTTGGGCAGCCCCTTCACTTTCGAGACGGTGCTGTCGACTTTCGCCATGAAGTTGTCCGCGTCGGCAACGACCTGGGACAACGAATCCTTTTGCGCCTCGAGCTTCGACATCAGAACTTTCTGCTGACTGGCGAGCGCTTGGACGCTATCAGCGCGTGCTTTCTCCTTCGCGGACGTGCAACCGATGGCGAGTGGGAGAAAGAGAATGGCCGCGGGCCAGAGACGCTTCATATCGAGACCTCGAGGGGTGTTGACGTGATTCGACCGCGGGCATGGCCCGCTCCTCGGGGTAGACGATCAGCGTCGCTCTAAGGTCTCGTAGGGCAGATTCAGCGTGATGTACCGCACGAAGTCTTTATGTCATCCCGAGCGCAGCGCTTCGCTCCTCGGGACGACACTCAGGTGCAGGTACCCAATCCGCTCGCCGGATTCGCCAAATCGACGTGGCACGTGATCGTCCCTCCAAAGGACGTCGACGTGATCGTCACGATGCTCGTGCCGTTGAAAGTGATCACCGTCTTCGAGGTGTCACCCGATGGGTCCGTGCCCAGCAATGTCTCGATCGTGATCGTTCCCGACTGAGGCCAGCGCTGTCCCGCTTTGGCATTCGGCAAAACGAGGTTCGATGTCGTTTCGTTTGCCGTCTGATCGATCGGGAACATGTCCGTCCCGAGCTGCATCGTTCCATTCATGCTCGTGACCGACGTTCCATTCAGGGTATGCGTACCCGTCTGAATGCCGCTCAGCGTCTCGTCGTCGTTTCCATGGAGCGTGAAATTGGTGCTCGAGGAAATTCCGCCCGGTCCGCCGGGCATCGTGGTCGAGACCGTGCCGTCGACGGTGGTTTTCGTCTCGAGAGCCGAGGTGTGCGCGTCGGGCTTGGACTGCGCATTGCCGGCATCGTCGATGAGCCGAAAGCTTCGCGTAAATGTCAGCCCGTTGATCGTCACCGTCGGACAGTCGAAGAAGCCGGTCGCGGCCGAGTATTGGCACCTGCCCGGATCGACCGGCGAGGAGTTCGAGGCCGGTCCCAGCCTCGGCGAGGCAATGGCGGTCGCGCCGCTCAGTGTCGACGACGACATCTCGGCGAGGAGCGCTGCAACATCGGGAACCTTGGGCGAACCGGGACCGGTCGGGTTGTCCGAGCAACCAACGAGCGTTCCGGCAACTGTCGCGAGGGCAATCCAGCGTCCGGCTTTGAGTGACATGTCCCGCCTCCCCATCTGAATGCAGCCCAAACCAAAGTATACAGATGGGTCGCGTGTCGACTAGCCTATTCTTTCCCGTCCCGCATGAGCTCGGCCATGACCTTGGGCATCTCACCCGAGCGCATACTCACCGCCTCGGACCACGCCCGTACGCGATCACGTCCAGTTCGCTTCGCTGCGTAGAGCGCTTCGTCCGCACGGATCTTCATCTCCTCCGCCAGATTCTTTCCCCGCTCCGCGGTGAGTGGCCGGTCGCCGTCAGTCGACACGACGCCGATGCTGATCGTCATCCGGATCTCTTTGCTATTCACGCGGAAGACATGCTCTCGGAATGTGTCACACAAACGGTTGGCAAAGTGAAAGGCGCCATTCCCGGGCGTGTCTGGAAGGAGAATCGAAAACTCCTCGCCGCCCGTACGCGCGACGATGTCGCCCGCGCGCGCCGTCTGCTGCAACAGCTGACCGACCTCGCGCAGAACCGCGTCTCCGACAACGTGGCCCCTGCTGTCGTTGATCGATTTGAAATGGTCCAGATCGATCGCCAGTAAGGAGAGTTCGCTCCCGGCGCGCAGCGAACGCGCCATCTCGCGTGTGAGCGAACGCTCGAATCCTCGTCGATTCACGCAGTCCGTGAGCGGGTCGGTCTCGACCATGCTCTCCAGCTGCTGGCTCACCCGATTGAAGACGCGTCCCAGGACGGTGATCGCGTCTGGTCGTCCGTCGGCAGAAGTGTCGTACTTCTGTGAGAAGTCGCCTTCCTCGGCGCGCTCGAACAGCTCTTTGATCTTCTCGAGTCGCTTGCGGAAGCTCCCGTACTGCAGAATGAAGATGCTCGCCGCGAGCGCGTAAACGCCGACCGACCACAGCTCCTCGGACCAGATCAGGCGCGCTCCGCGCCCGATCATGTGATGGACCGTGTACAGGTATCCGACTACCACCAGCCCCGCCGCGAGCGCCGTCTGCTCTGGCCCGAAATACGTCTCGGTCAGATGCAGCACGAGGAAGGAGAAGACGAGAATGCGGTCGTAGTAGAACGGCGGCGACGAAACCAGCGTCGATCCGAAGATGAACAGGATGTCCGCGATGACAGTAACGGCGACGGCCCATGTCGGCGCACGACCCGTCTTCTGCACGAACAGCGCAATGGCCGTGACGACGGCGATGTATCCGCAGACCCCTTCCAATAGATAGAGCGCATTCCCCTGGAGAATCCGGTGTTGCTGGAGAATGAATTCCGCCCCGCCGGCGAGCAGCGCGACGATCATGCGGACGCGACTCTGCCAGAGCAGCACCTCAGCGTTGACGCTGGCTCTTGACTGACTCGTTGAGTTCAAGCGAAGTCGGGCAGTGGAGGAATTGGAGGGGCGAGTCGCCGCCACGGACGCTTTTAGAGCGGAGACCGTCGGCAGCCCCCGCTCGTGCAGTTGAACCTCTGCTCGGGCAATTACTTGTCAGTTCTTGACGACCTTGCGAAGGGCCTGGTCACCCCATGTATCGGTATGTGACTTGCCCTCCCCTCATGTCGTAGAGTCGCTTCAAACCTCCATCGTGTCACTGCCGCCGGACATAACGCACATACCCGCCACCGATTTGCGCGTAAGTCGAATTCGCGCACTTCGCGGCCCTAACTACTGGCGACTCGCGCCAGTCATCGCTTGCGACGTCCGGCTCGGCGGTCTCGAGGAGCTCACCTCGGTTGACGTAGCCGGTTTCCGCGATCGGCTCGTCGAAGCGCTCGCGTCGCTCCACGAGCACCCATGCAGCCGCGGGAAGAGCGGCGGCTTCGTCGATCGCCTGAACGAGGGGACCCATTGGCCTCACATACTCGAGCATGTCGCACTCGAGTTGCAGACGATCGCTGGTAGCGACGTGAGCTTCGGCCGTGTCGTTCCGTCGGGCGACGAAGACGTGTGGTGGGTCATCGTCGCCTACGATGAAGAAGAAGTCGGCCTCGAGAGTGTTCGTGAAGGTGTCGCCCTGATGCGCGCATGCATGACCGGCGAGCCGTATGACGCCGCCGCAGTCGTCGCGCGCCTTCAAGAGCTTTACGAAACGGTGCGCCTTGGCCCGTCCACGGCGGCCATCGTCGAGGAAGCGCGGCGGCGCGGCATACCCGTTAGGCGTCTCAACTCGGGCTCGCTCGTTCAACTCGGCCACGGTCGGAATCTTCGCCGCATCCAGGCGACGATGACCGACTACACGAGTGCCATCGGCGTCGAGATCGCTCAGGACAAGGTCGATACCAAGCGCGTCCTCAGCAACATCGGACTTCCCGTTCCGCGTGGCGAGACCGCGCGTACGCCGGACGAGGCGGTCGACATAACACAAGAGATCGGGTATCCGGTGGTTCTGAAGCCGATTGACGCGAGCCACGGCAGAGGAATCAGCGGACGTTTGGACGACGAGCCATCCGTGCGGGCCGCTTTTGCGGCGGCACACGAAGTCTCGAGCCGCGTCGTTGTCGAGCACTACCATGAGGGCCTCGATCACCGCGTGCTCGTCGTCAACGGCAAGGTGGTCGCGTGCGCCGAGCGCGTGCCCGCGCACGTGATCGGCGATGGACGACGAACGATTCGCGAGTTGATCGACGAAGCGAACAGGGATCCGCGTCGGGGAGTCGGACACACGAAGATTCTCACGCGGCTGCCGGCGGACGCGAGTACAACGGAGTACTTGGGCCGGAGCAATAAGACGCTCGACTCGATCCCGATGCCTAACGAATGCGTGTTTCTGCGCGGCACGGCGAATCTGTCGACCGGCGGTACGTCGATCGACCGATCCGAGGAGATGCACCCCGACAACGTGACCGCGTGCGAGATGGCCGCTGGAATCGTTGGGCTCGACATCGCGGGAATCGACGTGCTCACCTCCGATATCTCGGTTCCGTTTCGCGAGAACGACGCTGTCATTCTGGAGGTCAACGCCGCGCCCGGCATCCGGATGCACACCCATCCGACGGAGGGCAAGTCGCGCAACGTCGGCGCGCCGATTCTGGATATGCTCTATCCGCCCGGAAAGGACGCGACGATTCCCGTCATCGCCGTCACCGGTACGAATGGCAAGACGACTACCGTTAGGCTCATCGCCCACCTGTTCCGCAACATGGGCCGCATGGTCGGCTTCACGACCACCGACGGTGTCTACGTACAGAATCGCATGGTCATGGAAGGCGACATGACCGGCCCTTTCGCGGCCAACATCATTCTCTCGAATCCGACGATCGATGTGGCGGTGCTCGAGACGGCGCGTGGCGGTATCCTCCGCGCTGGTCTTGGCTTCGAGGAATGCGATGTTGGCGTCGTCCTCAATGTCTCTGGTGATCACCTGGGGCTGCGCGGCATCAATACGATCGAACAGCTCGCGGACGTGAAGAGCGTGATCGCGTCCGTTGTGAAGCGCGAGGGACATGCAGTGCTCAACGCCGATGATCCGCTCGTGTATGCCATGCGCGAGAAGACCACGGCCGACGTCGTCCTCATTTCGACCGCCGCGGAGGGCGACAACGAGCGGTTCGAGGACCACGTCGCGCGCGGCGGAATCGCGGCACGAATGGAAGGAGGGAGCTTCGTGGTGAGGCGCGGCAAGCTCCGCATACCTATCGCTACGGAGCGCGAGGTTCCGCTCATGCTTGGCGGCGCGGCGGGATTTCAGCGCCAGAACGTTCTTGCCGCGATCGCGGCGGCGTACGTGCAGGGCATGCGCTACGATGACATTCGTGCGGGCTTGCTCTCGTTTTTTCCGTCACCGTCGCTGACTCCTGGCCGCCTGAACGTGATTCGCCTGCGTAATGGCGGTCGCGTGCTGGTCGACTACGCGCACAATCACGCCGCGATCGACGGTTTGATGGAGCTCGTGTCGCACTTCCCCGCGCGACGGCGAATCGGCGTGATCGCCGTTCCTGGGGATCGGCGCGACGAGGACATTCGAGCCGCGGGCCGAAGCGCGGCTGCCGGCGGCCATCTCGATCTCGCGATCGTGAAGGAAGATCAGGATCGCCGCGGCCGGGATCCTGGTGAAGTCGCGTGCCTGATCAGTGACGGCCTCCGCGCCGGAGGCCTGCCGGACGAGAAGATCGTCGTCATTCACAACGAAGCGGACGCGGTTGCACGAGCGATTGACATTGCCGGCGAGGACGACCTCGTTTTCATTCTCGCTGACAAAGTGCCAAAGACGCTCGCGCTCGTTCGCGAGCGCGTGTCAGACGAGCGTGCCGCTGGCACCGCATGACGACGCTCGCGCCGCTGCCAGCGACGGAGATCCGCCTAACGACGCTCCACGCGTCGCGTGGCGCGAACTACTGGTCGACGCGCCCCGTGACGCGCATGGATGTAGCCGTGGGCGCCTACGAGCACATCTCGTCCGCGGACGTCAACGGGCTCACCGAGCAGCTCGTCCTCGCCCTTCCCGGCCTCACCGAACACGAGTGCTCGATCGGCGAGCCCGGAGGGTTCATCACGCGCCTGCGCCGCGGCACCTACGCGCCGCACATCATCGAGCACGTTGCCCTCGAGCTCCAGACGATGATCGGCCACGACGTCGGCTTCGGCCGCACGCGCGGCGGCGATACCGAGGGGGAATACACGATCGTTTTCGAGTACCGACATGAGCAGGTCGGGTTGCGCGCCGCGGCGCTCGCGCTCGAGACGGTGCAGCGCGCGTTCGCCGGCACGCTCGCGCCACCGCACGTCGCGGCCGCCGTTCGCGAGCTGGCCGCGCTCGCGAATACTCCCGATGCTCCGCCAATCGCTCATCGGGTCACGGCCGGGATCACGGGTGGAATGGGACGCGCCGAGTGCGTATCGATTCTTCACAGCGCCCTTGTCCCCACGAACGATGAGCATTTAATCATCGACGTCGCGCCCGCCTTCATTCTCTACGCGGGACTCCCGTACGCCCGTTCACGGCTCGCGATCATCCTCGACACGCACCTCAGCGATGTTCCTCCTCGTTATCGTGAACCCGAGCACGCGCGCCGTTTGACGGCAACGCTCATCGACGCCGTTCCGCGCGGCGGCTACATCGTGTGCCCGGCGAGTGAGACGGAGCTTCAGCAGGAAGTGCGCGACGCCGGCTGCCGCGTTGCCGTGTTCACGACCGATGCGGTCATCGGCGAGGCAGCGATGGAGATCGCGACTGCCTTCGGCCGCGCGCGAGACGGCGCGATCGTCGTCGAGCATTGTGAGGACGCGGAATGCGTGGGGCAGTTGCACGACAACCTGCCGGCGGCGTCGCAGATCGCGGCGGCGGTCGCCGCGTACGTTCTTCGCGACGCCAACGTGCGTCGATAACCATGACTGACACGAACCTGTCCGAAGCACCGCGCATCGACGAACCGGTTGCGCACGACGGTATGTCCGATGCCGCCCTCGGCACGCTGATGCTGATGGGTGGTGCGATCGATCCGCATAACGAGGCATTCCAGCATTTCATCCGGCTCGCCCATGCGCGCGACGGCGGCTCGATCGTGGGCCTGACGACGGCGTCGGGCGAGCCCGCCGAGTCCGCGCGCGCGTGGCTTGGGGATTTCCGGCGCGCTGGAGTGCGGAACGTTCGTATTCCGCTCTTTCGTCACGCCGGCGACGACCGCGACGCTGAAATCGCGGCGATGATCAAGGAGTCGAGCGCCGTGTTCCTCGGCGGCGGGGACCAGGTGAAGCTCGTCGCCGCACTCGGCGGTTCATCGACGCTCGCCGAGATCAAGGCGCTCTTTCGGCGCGGGGGCGTCATCTGCGGGACGAGTGCGGGCGCCGCGGCGCAGACCGAGCTGACGATGGCCGGCGGCGAGATCGACGAAGAAGGTAATCTCGTCGAGCAGTACATCGGTCCGGGACTCGGATTCCTCGGTTTCAAGACAATTGTAGATACTCACTTTCAGCAGCGACGTCGCCTGCAGCGTCTGTTCGTTGTCATCGGGCAGAACACAGAGTTGTTAGGCCTCGGCATCGATGAGGACACCGCGCTCATCGTTCGAGGCCACGTTGGCGAAGTCGTCGGCGCCGGAGGCGTAACCTTCGTCGACGGACACCACACTGTGCGCTTCGACAATGCAGATGAAATCGAGAAAGGACGCCAACTGACCCTGAGTCATCTTCGCGTCGGGATCGTGGGAACGATGTACCATCTCAATTTGAAGGAGCGCGAGCTCGAGGAGCTCCTCGAGCGGGACGAGACTGTACAAGATGCGCGTCGGGTAGAGCGCGTCGCGAGGCGCGCGGCGAAGACCGCGCGCCGAAAGGACCGACCTCATTAAGATTCATCTCTCCTCTTCTACCATCAGTGAGCAATTCCGCCCTTCTTCCCGCAGACCTTGCCAGCCGGTCGATCTCGGATCGTGAGATTGTGCTCTCACTTCCCGATGCTGAACGGGCGATCGAGCATCTCAACAAGAACGGGCGCCGGCTCGAGGCATGGGAAGGCTGGGTGAAGTTCAACGACGGCACCCGGACGCACTCGTTGCGCCACCCAGGCTCGTTCGTGCTGCCGAACGATCCAGCGCGCGCTGCCGAAGTAACCTTAGAGAGTATTCGCAAGGCCCAATCTGTCTGGGACCGCGCGCCGGAGTACCCAGGCGCATTGCTGTATTTCTGCTTGACCGTCGCTCCCGCCTAACGTACTTCGCGCAAGCGCTTCCGCACGCCCAGCGTCGCCGTCGCGCAGTTGCGGTTTTGTAGATTCCGCTGTCCATCTCTTGCGCGCCTGGCGGCCGCGCTCGTGTTTGTGGTTGGCACGCTTCGCAATCAGGGACCTGCATTCGATGATCTTCCTCTGGCTGATCGTCCTCTTCCTGCTCATCGCGCTTTTCCAAATGCGCGACCGCCTGCGTCGTCTCGAGGACGCGAGCAGCGACCTGCGCCGCCTCATCGAACGCCTCAACCGTCGGATAGAGGAGGGAGCAGTGGCACCGCCAGCGGTGCGCAGCCACGATGTTCCACCCTTGCAGGGATATCAGCCCCCGATCAGAACGGAACCCGTTGCCGCACCAACGGCTCCGACCCACGTCGCCACGCCCGAGCCAAGACCTGCTGGCGCCGCGACCCAACCGAGGCGGGAACCGATCGCCGTCAGCACGCGCAAAACGGAACGTCCGGCCTCCGTGGCGCCGCCTTTCACACCGCCACCGCCACCGAGAGATCCACCGAGGCCACCGCGTTCAGCGTCGCCCGAGCCTGCCCGACCCAGGCGCTCGTTCGATTGGGAATCGCTCATTGGCGTCAAATTCTTCGCGATCGTCGCCGCGATCGCGCTATTCCTCGCCGGCACGTTCTTCGTCAGCTACTCCGTCGAGCACGGCTGGTTGATGCCGCCGATCCAATTCGCGATCGGCGTTGTCGCCGGCGTCGTTTGTCTCGTTCTGGGTGAGCTCAAGATTTCGCGACGCTATGCCTGGACGGCCGACGCGTTGGACGCCGCCGGTATCTCTATCCTCTACGTGGTGTTTTTCGCGGCGTTCGCGCGCTGGCATCTCGTCGACGCGACGGCGGCGTTCGCGCTGTTCATCCTCGCCACGGCTGTCGCCGTTCTGCTTTCGATCCGACGCGCGTCGCTTCTCATCGCGCTGCTCGGGCTGATCGGTGGATTTGCGTCGCCGGCCATCGTGGCGACGGGTCAGGATAATCCCATCGGCCTGTTCGGCTACCTGCTGGTCCTCAACGCCGGCCTCGCCTGGGTCGCCTACAAGAAACAGTGGCCGCTGCTCACCGCGATCAGCCTCGGCCTAACGACGATGTATCAGTCGGGGTGGGTTTCAAAGTTTCTCACGGCCGGGAAGCTGCCACTGGCGGTGACGATTTTCCTGATATTCCCCGTCATGAGCTTCGTCGCGCTCGCGCTCAACCGCCCGGCATCGGGCGAGCGACGTTCGACGAGCGCGATGTTCGCCCATGCGGCACGCGCGGGGGCGGCGCTCCCGCTGCTGTTCTCGATCTATCTCGCGACCGTCCCAGCGTACGGGGCGCGTATCGGAATTCTCTTCGGCTTCCTTTTCGTCGTCGATGCGGGACTCTTCGCAATCGCGATCTTCCAAGGTCCACGATTCCTCCATCTCCTCGGCGGACTCTCGACGCTGATCGTGTTCGCCGTCTGGCTCCAGGGCTCGTACGATGGCAGCGCATGGCCTTCGATTCTCGTGGCCATTGCCGCGTTCGCAGCGCTGTATCTCGGGGTACCCTTCATCCCGTCGTTGTCCGCCGTTAGGCGACGCTCAGGCGATATCGACGTTGGAGCTGCAGCACGCGCCGTCCTCACCGCGCCGCTCTTGTTGTTCGCCTTTCCCGTGCTGGTTCTCCTCGAGCCGCGCACGGCGTCACCGGCAATCACCTTCGTGGTGCTGCTGGCACTGCTCGCCGCTTGCGCCGCGTACGCCATTGTGCGTCGTGATGGTCCGGTCCACTTCCTCGCCGCGTTCTTTGCCGTCGCCGCTGAGGCAGTCTGGTCGGCGAAGTACCTGACTCCCGAGCGCCTTCTTCCTGCATTGGTGATCTATGGCGCGTTCGGTGTGTTCTTCATCGGCGTTCCCGTCATCGCGCGCCGCCGTGGGGCCGCGCTCATGCCGCAAGGCGCGGGATCACTTCTCGCCCTCGTCAGCATTGCCCTGCTCTTCTTCCTCGCCACCGGAAGTGTTGCGCAAGCGGCGCTGTGGGGCATCGCGCTCCTCCTGGCGATTCTGACGCTCGGGCTGTTCGCCGAGGCGAGCGTGACGCGAAATCCAATTCTGGCAATCGTCGGAACGCTCCTCGCCTGGGCGGTGCTCGCGACCTGGTGGTTTACGGCGACTGTCGCCATTGCGCTCATTCCGGCCCTCTCGATTGTCGGTGGCTATGCCCTCCTCACGATTGGAGGCAGTGTCTGGGCAACGCGTCAGGCAGCAGACAGCGGCGCACGCGGCATCTTTCAGAACGGCACGTTTGTCGGACTCGTTGGGCATCTCTTTCTGCTCTTCGTCGCAACTCAGCCGACGCTCGCGATTCCGCCAGCACCGTTATTCGCGGTTCTTGGCGTGTTGACCGTGGCAGCTGGCGTTGCGGGGCTCTATGTGAAACGTGGCGAGCTCTTTCTCGCCGCGGTGATCGCGTCAGCGGCTGTCGTCGTCGTTTGGGAGTTCACACCAAATGGCCCGCCGTGGCCAACTGTCGCGATCGTTGCGGCTGGCGCGCTCGTCACGATTGCCGCGCTCTGGCTGTTGTTGTCGCGTCGTGTCGGTGCCGAGCAGCCCGAGTTCGTCACGGCGGCAACTGTAGCCGGTCTGGGCGCGCAGGTCATTGCGGCAATCGCCGCGGGACGCACGGCGGTGCCGCTGTTCGGCATCGTCCTTGGCGCGCAGCTCGTGTTTCTCGCTGTGACGTTAGGCTTCGCGACACTCGATCTCGCGCGGCTCGAGGCAATGACGCTCCTCGCGGCGATCGCTGCCGGTGGGGCGGGCGTCGCCTGGATGAACAGCCACGTCGGTGCCGCATTCTGGCAAACGCAGCTCGCGTTCACGACGCCAATCTATCTCGCATTTGTTGCGTATCCGCTCATTCTGGGCCGTCGAGCAGGCGCCGCTCGCGCGCCGTATTTTGCGACCGTCGTTGCGAGCGTGGTGTACTTCTTCCAGGCGCGCACGAGCATCACCGCCGGCGGCTACGGCGCCTTCATCGGCGCGCTGCCAGTGGTCGAGGCCGGGTTCCTTGCGCTCGTCCTTGCCCATCTCATTCGTCTGGAGCGCGAAGGCGAGCCACGCACGCCCGCGGAGATTGCACGTCTTGCTCTCATCGCCGGCGCGGCGCTGGGATTCATCACCGTTGCCATTCCTCTTCAGCTCGAGCGCAACTGGATCACCATCGGCTGGGCACTCGAGGGCGCGGCATTGGCTTGGCTGTACGGCCGCATCCCGCACAAGGGCCTGCTCGTGTTCGCGCTCGGACTCTTCGCGGTCGTATTCGTTCGCCTCGCGCTCAACGTGGAAGTCCTTCACTACGAGCCGCGCGGCGCGATTC
>DATEGN010000487.1:0-3163 GCA_035280125.1 Gemmatimonadaceae bacterium
GTCGGCACTCTAGTGCCGAGGCGAATTACCTTTGCTCTAACCCCGAGGCCCTAGCCCCTAGCCCCTTATTTGATCGCCGTGTCTACCGTGACCGCTCACCCAGACGTTCTCGACCGCCTCGTGTCGCTGTGCAAGCGGCGCGGATTCATCTTTCAGTCATCCGAGATCTACGGCGGTACCGGCTCCGTTTGGGATTACGGTCCACTCGGCGTCGAGTTGAAGAAGAATCTCAAGGACCGCTGGTGGCATTCGATGGTTCGTGCGCGCGACGACATCGAAGGCCTCGACGCGGCGATTCTCATGAATCGCGAAGTGTGGGTGGCCAGTGGTCATGTCGCTGGCTTTACCGATCCGCTCGTCGACTGCCGCAATTGCCACAAGCGATTTCGGGCCGACGATCCGAAGATTAAAGGAACACCCGGAGCGTCCGACGCCCAGTGTCCGGTGTGCGGAATGAAGGGTACCCTGTCGGAACCGCGTCTCTTCAATCTCATGTTCCGCACGTTTATGGGACCGGTCGAAGAGTCGGCGGCCGAGATCTTTTTACGCCCCGAAACGGCGCAGGGCATCTATGTGAACTTTCTCAACGTCCAGCAGGCGATGCGGCAGAAGGTGCCGTTCGGCATCGCGCAGATCGGCAAGGCCTTTCGCAACGAGATCACGCCCGGCAATTTCATCTTTAGAACTCGTGAATTCGAGCAGATGGAGATGCAATTCTTCGTCGAGCCTGGCACCGACATGCAGTGGTTCGACTACTGGAAAGAGCAGCGTATGGCGTGGCATCGGAGCCTTGGCCTAGCCGAAGAGCGTCTGCAATTCCACCAGCACACGAAGGAAGAGCTGGCGCACTACGCTCGTGCGGCCTTCGACATCCAATTCGATTTTGGGGGCACGCTTGGTTTCCAGGAGATCGAGGGCGTTCACAACCGGGGCGATTTCGATCTTACGCAGCATCAGAAACACTCTGGCAAGAAACTCGAGTACTTCGATCAGCCGAATAATCGGCGCTATGTACCAAATGTGGTCGAGACGTCCGTCGGCGCTGATCGCACGACCCTGGCGTTGCTCGTGAACGCATACCGCGAAGAGCCGGTCCCGGGTGAGGACGAGGGGCGAACGGTGCTCGGCTTGGCGCCGTCGATCGCACCCGTGAAAGCAGGCGTCTTCCCGCTCGTCAAGAAGGACGGAATGCCGGAGTTCGCGGAGAAGTTGGCGAAGGAGTTGCGAGCCGGCTTTCCCGTGTTCTACGACGAGTCTGGCGCGATTGGCCGTCGGTATCGTCGTCAAGATGAGGTTGGAACACCGTATTGCATTACGGTCGATGGCCAAACGATGCAAGACGGCACGGTGACCATTCGCGACCGCGACACACTCCAGCAGGAGCGCGTTGCCGCCGACCAGGTTCGCAGTATCATCGCCGAGCGACTGACGGCGTGAGACGTTAGGCATGGGGAGGGGGTGAGATGCCGGTGCTGAACACGACTTCGCTCTCGATCGATCGCTTGCGTCGCGAGGGCGATGCGTTCATGGAGGAGCTGTCGCGCGAGTACTATCTGGCCCACTCTGGCCAGAAGCCGACGGCAGAGCTGCAGCCCATTTACGAGAAGCACGCGGCGATTCTTGGGCCCGATGCCCTCGCGATGGTGCTGGAGATGTTTCGCGCGGCGCCGGCGGGCAGCGAGGACCAGCGTGGGCTACGGCTGCTCACCGATTGGCTCGTCGAAGCCCAGAGCGCGCGCGCATTGGCAACGCTCGACGAGCGCGATATCGCGTGGGAGGGAACGGCGGTCGTGCGAGTCGCCGACGGACGGGAGCTCGAGTATCAACGCGTGGCCATCGAGCTCGCAAATACCCCCGACGCGCGCGAGCGGCACGCGATCGACGAGGCTCGCGCGAAGCTGGTCGAGCGCGAGCTCGCGCCAATGCGACGCGAACGCTTCCAGCGCGAGCGGGAGATCACGGAAGACATTGGTGTCGCGGACGACTACAACGCCGCCTTCGAGCTGCTGAGTGGTCTCAGTCTCGAGGGGTTGCGCGCGCAGTGCGACGCGTTTCTCCGGGATACCCAGTCGATGTGGGAGGACGTGCTCCCGGAGTTTCTCCAGTCGCGGTTAGGCATGTCGCGCTCGGAGGTGACCCGAGCCGACGCGCTCGCGCTCTTCCGCGCCAAGGAGTTCGATCGCTTCTTCGCGCCGACGTCCATGGAGTCGTCGATTCGCAAACAGGTTCGCGAAATGGGCGTGGACCCGACAGCGGGCGGGCGAATTCTCTTCGACACCGGCGACCGGGAGGGCAAGCGGTCGCGCGCGTTCTGCGCGCCCGTGCGCGTGCCTAACGAAGTCTACCTCGTGATGCGGCCACACGGCGGCCAGACGGACTGGAACACGTTTCTCCACGAGCTCGGGCATGCGCTGCACTTCGCCTACATGCGGCCCGACCTGTCCTACGAGTACCGCTGGCTCGGCGACAACTCGATCACCGAAGGGTACGCGATGCTCTTCGACCACTTGATGCAGGACGCCGGCTGGTTGAAGCGCTACACGGAGCTCGGTCCGGCGAATGTTCGCACGTTCCTGCGCGCCGTCGGCTTCGAGGAGCTCCATTTCCTGCGCCGCTACGCGGCGAAGCTCGGCTACGAGATCGAGCTCTATGGCGGGGACCTTCCGTGGGAGGCGCTTCCCGATCTGTACACCGAACGCCTAACGAGCGCAACGAGCTTCCGCTATAGCCCGGCGGACGCCTTCGTCGACGTCGATCCCCGCTTCTACGCCGCGCGGTATCTTCGCGCCTGGCAGCTCCAGGCGCTGATCACCGAGACGCTCGTCGCGAACTACGACACCGACTGGTGGCGCAACCCTCGGGCCGGGCCATGGATGTGCTCCGCCCTCTTCGGCGAAGGCCAGCGTGAGCTCGCCGACGAACAGGCTCAGCGCGTGGCCGGGAAGAAGCTCACGTTCGATCCACTCGTTCGGGCGGTCACGAAGCTCCTGCAATAAGGTCGAAACGACTTGAGCGCGTCGAGGAGGGCGCGTCGAATACGGCGCGTCGACGAGAGCGCTGAACGACCGAGCTGTCAGCTTCGAGCCTTCGGCTCTCAGGAGAAAAGCTCAGCTGACGGCTGCGCGCTGAATGCTGACGGCTCGGTAGTTCGGCGCCGTATTCG
>DATEGN010000488.1:0-13030 GCA_035280125.1 Gemmatimonadaceae bacterium
CGGAGCTGTGGGATCTCGCGGCGGCGAATTGTGACCGAGCTCATGCCGCCGACGCGCACTTCACCGGTCGTTGGCCGCTCTTCCATGTAGATGAGCTTGAGAATCGTGCTCTTGCCCGCGCCACTCGGGCCGGTGAGAAACACGAACTCCCCCTTGGCGACGCTGAACGAGGCGTTGCTCAGGGCCGCGCCGAGACGCGGATACTCCTTCGTCACTTTGGTGAAGCGAATCATGGCATACTGTCAGACGCATCGTCGGTGAGAGCGTCACCATCCGCCTCTACCAGTCGCCAATTCGCGCTCGTCGTAATCGTATCGAGAATGGCCTTGAGCAGGCCAATGACGATTGGGCCCAGCAGAATTCCGACGAGCCCGAAGGTGTAAACGCCTGTCACCAGACCAACCAGCATCCAGTAAAAGTTCAGCACCTTCGATCGTTCCGCGGCGATTTTCGGACGTAAGAATGTCGAAATGTAAATGGTGTTCACGAAGAATCCGATCACGAGCATGATGACCGCCTGCCCTGGTGCATCGCGGAAGATCGCGAGCCAACACGCGACCGGGAGATACACGCTCCACGAGCCGACGATCGGGAAGAATCCGATGATAAACGACAAGATCGCCAACACGCCCGCCAGCGGAACGTGAAAGGCGAGATTCATGAACAGGATGATGACCGATTTGATCGCCTGCGTCAGGAACGTCGAGTAGATCGCGCCATACAGCACGCCACGCACGTTCTCCTCGAGTGACCGCATCAACTCCTGGTATCGCGGCGCGATCTTACTTCGGAGATAGCCCGCAATACGTTCAGCGTCGACCATAAAATAAAAGGCCGTAAAAATAAAAATCGTCGCGGCGATCGCGAAGGTGCCGAGCGCGGCGCGAAGCGCGTTAGGTATGCTCGTGCCGTAGTTGGACGCGACGACGACCCATCGTTCGACTGACTGGCCGGTGTTCGCGTTCTGCATGAACGGAAGGCGATGCAAGGCGGCATCGATCCGTCCGGCAATCTCGGCTCGATGCGCGTCCACGTACGTCGCGACGCTCGCGATCTCCATGTAGCTGTAGATCAAGAGCGCGATCACGGGTACGATCAGGATCAACAATGTGATCGTCGCCGATGCCGTTTTGCTCGGGATGCCCTTGAGCATCCTCGAGTACAGGGGGCGCAGATACACCGCGACGACCACGCCGAGAATGGTCGCGATGATGACAGTGCGGACCATCCACAGAAAGAGCACCAGGACGATGACGAACAACGTCGTCGTCACGAGCATGCGCCGGAGCTCCGGCAGCGTCAGCTCGGCGAGGTTCTGATTGGTGCGGCGCTCAGTGCGCCTGCGATCTCCGAGTGTTGGTCGTGCTAATTCCGTCATGCGGTCTCAACGCAGCGCTTGCTCGATATCGGCAATGAGGTCAACGGCCGACTCGATACCGACGCTGAGACGCAGAAATCCGTCCGGCACGCCAGCGCGCGCTCTTTCTTCCGGTTCCACGTGTTCATGCGACGTGAAACGCGGTTCCGACACGAGCGAATCCACTCCGCCGAGACTCGGTGCGTGGCGGAACAGCTTGAGCTTCCGCACGAACCGCTCGGCAGCGCGCGCTCCACCAGAGAGCTCGAGTGCCATCATGCCGCCGAACCCATCAAGAAGTGTGCGCGCGACGTCGTGATCCGGGTGCGAAGGCAGTCCAGGATAGTGCACGCGCTTGATTTCCTTGCGCTCGCTGCACCACGACGCGATCTGCATCGCGTTGTCGTTCTGGCGTCTTACGCGGACGTCCAGCGTCTTCAAGCCGCGCTCGAGCAGCCAGCTCGCGAACGGATCAGGCGCCTGTCCCCAGAGCATCATCTTCTGCCGGACCTCCTCGATGTACGCGTCCGTTCCACAGACGATGCCGCCTAACACATCGTGGTGACCGTTGAGGTACTTCGTGGCTGAATGGATGACGACGTCAGCTCCATGCTCGATTGGACGCAGGTTCACCGGGCTCGCAAACGTGGAGTCGACGACGAGCGCGATGCCTTCCTCCTGGGTGAAGTGACTCACAGGACGAAGGTCGAGTACGCGGCAAGTTGGATTCACTGGCGACTCGAGGAAGATCGCGCGGGTTTCCTTGCGCATCTTCCGTCGCCAGACCCGCGTCTCGGTCGGATCGAGCAACGAGACGTCGATCCCGAGCGTGCTGAACTCCTGGGCGAACAAACGCTGCGTGCCGCCGTAGATCCAGGCACTCGCGAGCAGATGGTCGCCGGGACGCAGCAGCGCCAGCAGCGCGCACGCCGTTGCGCCTTGGCCACTGGCAAGCAGGACGGCGGCCTCGGAGCCCTCGAGTGCCGCCAAGCGCCGCTGCACGATCTCCGCGTTCGGGGAGTTGCCATAACGCGGGTACCGCAGCCCCTCGGAGGTTCCGACTTCCTGGTTGAAGTTTACCGATTGATAAAGCGGCGAAACGACCGGCGTGTCGGAGTCGTGTTGGTCGTCGCCCGCGTGCAACGCGAGCGTCGCGAGGTCGAGCGTGCGATGGCGGCGGCTTGGCATGATGGGAGGAGGTGTCTATTTGAGCTGCTAGGTGCTAGGCGCTAGGTGCATGCGGCACCGCATTTCTTCTAGCACCTAGCACCTAGCACCTCTTTTTACGCTAGGGCGCCGCGACGTCCTCGACTGTCGAGGTCTGGTTTGATGACGCGTACGACCTCGGAAGGTGACGCGCCAACGATGTCGCGCAGCACGACGTCGCCGAATTGGACCGTTTCGTCGACGCGTACCGTCGCCAATTCGTGGCGCCGCGGTCCGTAAACCCATGCCAGCTCGCCATCCATGAGCAAACGCTCACGGGCATTGTCGGGATGGATGAACACCATCGGACCGCGCTCGAGATCACGCGCGCTCGTCGCCAACAGCCGCGCGACGCGGAGCGGCCGGTTGAGGGTATCGTCAGACACGGTGCGCTCCCACCACGGCGTATTCTTCACCGACGCGCATAACGAGTCGGCGACGCTGCAGCTGATCGAGCGCGGTCGCGACGTGCTGCAGCGGGCGCTCGAGTGCGTCGGCCAGCTCGTCGAGCGCCACGCGCCCGAACCGTTGGACCATCTCCCACACGCGACGGTCCTCCTCGCTGAGTGCGCCGACGACATGTATCCCGTCGGCCTGCTCGAGGACGAGCGCGAGTCCACGACGCTCCAGCACGGCCTCGATGGCCTCCCAGTGCTCTTCCGTGACGCCGCGGAAAAGAAAGTATGCCTCGGCAGGCGAATTCTCGGCCTCGTAGCGCAACAGGAGCTTCGCAATCACCTCGTCGGCGCACGAGAAGTCGATCATCGCGACTTGCGAGAAATCGATCACCGTGAGCGTGCGATCGTGGACATCGCCCAACAATCGCTCGATCTGGTTACGGACGGCGGCTCCCGTTGGGCGCGTTACGAGATTCGAGTACAGATCACACGCAACGGTCTGACGTAGCACCGAGCTGAGGTCGATGTGATTCATCATCGCTTCGGTCGGCCCGAGGCGTGTGGCGAAGTCGGCGTAGGTGCTCTCTCCGGAATCGTGACCTGAACTTGAGCGCCCGGGAAGGGAGGCAAGTGCTCGGCCAACGGTACGTCGTCGTCCCAGTTCGGAACTATAGCGATGCGCGCCGTTCCACTGCGAACGGACAACTTCCCGTCCCATCGGCCGAGATAGCGTCGCACACCAGCGAGCCCTTGTCCGCGACCGGGATCACGAAAGCGACTCACGCCGCGAATCACCGCGTCCTCCAGCGCCGCCGCATCGTCCCAGCGATCGCCGCGCTCCTTACCGGGTGCGCTCTCGAGCGATTGGCGAAACCCAACACCGGCGTCGGCCACGGCGATGACGACGACGCGACGACCGAGGCGCTTCGTCCATCGATAGGTTTGCACCATCACCCAACCGCCGCGGCCCGCATGCTCGACGATGTTCTGACAGATCTCCGAGAGCGTCATCGCGAAGCCCACTGTCGCCTTGGCGTCGAGATTGAGCTCGCGCAGCATCAACTGCGCCTTCTGCTGAATGCGCCCAACGACGTCGTGCACGTCTTCGCTCTTCGAGACGCTCGTGATCTCGAGAAGCACGTTGCTGTCCGCGGTCGCGATTCGCTTTGGATAAGAGCCGTGCAGCTCGTACAGCTCTTCCGCGTGGCGAAAGAACCCGGCGCGCGCCCAGTAGGAGACGGTTTCCTCGAGCTCGGGCACCGCAAGCGCCGGCATCTCGGCGCGCGTTTGCGCGAGCGTCAGCAGGGCCGTGAGCCCGTAAGGCGAGGCCCAGCGGACGTGACGCGCATCGAAGAGCACTCTCGTGTCGCTCGATACCGTCGTCAACTGACGCAGGACTTCGTCGAAGGAGTGATCGTCCAGCGAGGGTGGAACGTTGACGACGGTCGTCACCTGAGGCTCAGTTCTCCGCGAAGAAAGTTCGCGAGCCCCGTTGCTCCCCGGTGCTCGACATTACGCGCGGCCGCGCGATGCGCGGCGACAATCGCATCGCCTAATTTCTCGCCGGCAATCAGCCGGGAAAAATACGTTGCTCCCCACACATCGCCACAGCCCGTCGGATCACCGTGCCGAGTTGCTTCCGCGGGCACGAGCGAGGTACGAGCCGCGCCCAACATACCAGTGCCTCCGCGCGGCGAGGTCGACAACCCGGTCCGTCGCGGCAAGTCGGTGAGCGACTCGAACCCAGGCGCGGCGAAGTACACAGCGCCTCGCTTCGCGAGCGTAACCACGAGACAGGATACTCCAGCCGCAAGCGCTGTCGCCGACAACGCCATCGGGTCCGGCGCCATCATCGCCATCTCGTCCTCGTTGACCTGGAGAAAATCGAAGCAGCTGCACCAGTCCGCCACGTTAGGCAGCGGCTCGAGCGTTCGAAGTCCGTTTGGCTGTACTGCCATGACCTTCATGTGCAGATCGCAGTAGATCGGTCCGCGAAAATACCGACGCAAGAGGAGCATCGTCTCGAGGTCCAGCTCCCAGCCGCTCAGGAAATTCACGTAGAGTGCGTCGACACGCGCGAGATCGAGCAGCGGCTTGAGGCCGGCCCATGACCAACCAGGTACGCCGCCGCTCAGGAATTCGCTGCGACGATCCTCGGTATGATACCGCAGCTCGACGCGCTGATTGGGCGCTGCCACCTCGACGAGCGCGGCATCCGGCGCGGCGCGGCGCAACGAGCGGAAAAATGCCTGCGCGCGCGCGCCGAGATCACTCCCGACCTTGATGAGCGGAACGATCTCCCACTCGTCCGGGAGCGCCGCGTCGAGCCCGGCGAGCGCGTAGCTGATGCCTCCCCATTCCTCGATCGGAACGGTGCGAGCATCACGGCCATAGATCACGTCCCAGACGAATGTCCCGATGACGCCGAGTCGGCGCTTCGCTGAAGTCATGGAGATAGGCGGCGCGGCTAGGCGTCGAGGCCCAAGCCCTTCTCCATGCGGAATGTCGCGACGGCGCCAACCACTCCCGCCGTGCCTGGCAGCGAGCCCGGCACGATGCGCGCGGCCTCGACAGCAGGCTTGAACGCTCGTCGTCGCACTTCCGCCTGGAGTGGTACGAATAACGTGTCGCCCGCCTGCGTCACGCCCCCCGCGATCACGACGACGTCGGCATTGAATGTGTTGAGCAAATTTGCAACACCAGCGCCCAGGTAGCGAGCCGTATCGCGCACGATCTCGTTGGCAACCGCGTCGCCCTGCTTCGCCGCGTCGTAGACCGTCTGCGCCGTTACGCGCTCGAGCTGTCCGCCGACGAGACTCGGCAACAGCGACGCCGTCTCTTCACGAACGAGAATCTCTCGCGCGCGCGTCGCGATCGCCGGTCCCGACGCGTATGCCTCGAGACAGCCGTAGTTACCGCATTTGCAGTGTCGTCCATTGAGATCGATCGTGGTGTGACCGATCTCTCCAGCAACATCCGATGATCCGTGAAAGAGCTGGCCGTCGACGATCAGGCCGCCACCAATGCCAGTACCGATCGTCATGCCCACGACGTTGCGCCCGCCTTTCGCCGCGCCCTGCCACCACTCTCCGACGGTTGCACAGTTCGCATCGTTATCGAGCGTCGCCGGCATTCCGAGATGCTCGGTGATCCGATCGAGCAACGGGAAGTCGCGCCAGCCAAGGTTCGGTGCGACGATGACGACGCCGCGCTCTCGATCCAGGGGCCCGGGCGCGCCGACGCCAATGCCGATGAAGTCCTTTCGGTGCGCCTCCGTGGCGGCAATCGTATCGAGGATCACGCCCTCGACCAAACCGACAATACGATCAGCAACTCCTTCCGCGCCAAGTTCGGCCGAGGTGGCGATCGATCTCATGCCGTATTGCTTGCTCCCGTCCTCCAGCATCGCGCCAGCGACGATGTTCGTTCCGCCGAGATCGACGCCAACGATGTAGCGATGTCTTTTCTTGGTGGCCATGCTCAACGAGAGGAGGTGGGAGTGCGAGGCGACACTATGAGCTCGTGAACGGCCGCCGCCACTTCGCGCGGCGTAATCTCGCGCATACAGCGCCAGTGGCCCAGGGGGCAGCGTTGGGGACCATGCCGATCACAGGGCCGGCACGCGAGCGCCGACACTCCCAGCACCTTCGAACGCGGCGCGAGCGGTCCAAAGCCAAATTCCGGAACAGTGGGTCCGAAGATGGCCACGGTTGGCGTTCCCATTGCCGACGCGAGGTGCAGCGGCGACGAGTCGTTGGTGACGAGGACGCGGGCACGCCCAATCAGCTCGGCCGAGCCGAGAAGCGACAGCTTGCCCGCACAATTGATCGCTCGTGCGCCGACCGCGCGCAGGATGTCACTGGCGAGAGACACGTTGTCGCTCCATGAGCCAATGATGACCAAGCGGGAATCAAGAAGCTCTGCCAATGCCGGATACTGCGGCCAGCGTTTCGTGGCCCAAACGCTACCCGGGGCCAACGCAACCAGAGGCTCACCGTTCCAGCCGGCGTCGCGAAGCAGCGTGTCCACTGCGCTTCGTTCCACATCGCCCGGATAGAGTCTTGGACGCAACATCTCGGCGTTCGGTTGTACATCGGGAGGAAGCGCAAGACGCAGGAGCCGCGCGGCATGGTGCTCGTTCTCGATGTAGGCCACCCGTCGCGTATAGAGCCGACGTCCCGCGGAGGTCGTGAAGCCGACGCATTCTCGCATTCCGAATACCAGCGCGGCACTGCGCACGGAGCCTTGCGCGAGATACGCCGCTGCATAACGACGCCCACCCAGGAGCGCGGAGAGCTTCAGGAAGCGCCAAAGTCCTCGATCGCGTCCACGTTTGTCGTAGACGATGACCTCACGCACCGAAGGATTGTTCGCCAGAAGTGGCGCCGACGCGGGTGTGACAACGACATCGACCGGTCCGCGCTGCGCCAGATACGCAAGCAAAGGCGTCGTGAGGACCGTATCGCCGAGAAAGGAAGTCTGAACGACGAGGTTCGCGGCCTTTGCCACTTCCTAAACCATGGGGGTTTTCAGCCTCAGTCCACTTGCAAGACCGCGAGAAATGCTTCCTGCGGAATCTCGACGGATCCTACTTGCTTCATCCGCTTCTTTCCCTCCTTCTGCTTCTCGAGGAGCTTGCGCTTTCGCGTGATGTCGCCGCCGTAGCACTTGGCCAGAACGTCCTTGCGCAGGGGTTTGACCGTCGTTCGCGCGATGACCTTGTTGCCGATGGCGGCCTGGATCGCGACTTCGAACAACTGTCTCGGTATCAGCTCCTTCAGCTTGTCCGCGATCTTCCGACCCCAGTCGTACGCCTTGTCGCGATGGATGATGACCGAGAATGCGTCGACCGGATCGCCGTTGATCAACATGTCGAGCTTCACGAGATCGCTCGTCCGATACTCGAGAAACTCGTAGTCGAGACTCGCATAGCCGCGACTGATCGTTTTCAGGCGGTCGAAGAAGTCGAGGATGATTTCCGCAAGCGGGAACTCCCAGTCGAACTCGACGCGCGTCGTATCGAGATACGTCATGTTCTTGTACACGCCGCGGCGCTCGGTGCCTAATGTCATGATCGGCCCGATGTATTCCGCAGGCGCCATGATGCGCGCCTTCACAAAAGGCTCCTCGACACGATCGATGACGCCGGCGGCCGGCATCATTGACGGATTCTCGATCAACTCCATCGTGGCGTCGGTTCGATAGACGTGATATTCGACGCTCGGCACCGTGGTGACGAGATCGAGGTCGAACTCACGCTCCAATCGTTCCTGCACGATCTCCATGTGCAGGAGACCGAGGAAGCCGCACCGAAAACCGAAGCCTAACGCGGTCGACGTCTCCGGTTCATAGTGGAGCGACGCGTCATTGAGCTGCAATTTTTCCAAAGCATCGCGCAGCGTCTCGTATTGCGTCGTATCCGTCGGATAGAGACCGGCGAACACCATCGAGTGCACGTCCTGGTAGCCCGGCAGCGCACTCGCCGCGCGTCGCTCGGCCTCCATGATCGTGTCACCGGCACGAGTCTCCTTCACGGAACGTACGTTCGCGACAACATAGCCGACTTCGCCCGGCCCCAGCTCGTCGGTCGGCACCTGACGCAATTGCAGATAGCCGACTTCAGCAACTTCGTAATCCTGTCCGGACCCCGCCGCGAAGACGATGTGCTGCCCCCGCTTGATCGACCCGTCGACGATGCGAACGCTCGGAATGGCGCCACGATACTTGTCGTAGTACGAGTCGAACATGAGCGCGCGCAGCGGGGCGTCGGGATCGCCAGTCGGCGCGGGCACGCGCGCCACGATCGCCTCGAGGAGCGCGTCGATGCCAATCCCCTCCTTGGCGCTCACGAGGAGAATGTCGTCCGGGTCCGCACCGATCAGATCGTGAACTTCTTGCGTGCGTCGCTCGGGTTCCGCGCCCGGCAGGTCGATCTTGTTGAGGACCGGAATGATCTCGAGTCCGGCGTCCAGGGCGAGGAAGAGATTCGACAGGGTCTGCGCTTGAATTCCCTGCGAGGCGTCGACGACGAGGATGGCTCCCTCACATGCCGCGAGCGAGCGCGAGACTTCGTAGGTGAAGTCCACGTGCCCTGGCGTGTCGATGAGGTTCAGCTCGTACGGATCGCCGTTCTTCGCGGTGTAGGCCATGCGTACGGCGTTGAGCTTGATCGTGATCCCACGCTCGCGCTCGAGGTCGAGCGTATCGAGCACCTGCTCCTTCATTTCACGCTTTTGGAGCGTGCCAGTCGACTCGATCAGGCGGTCGGCGAGAGTCGACTTGCCATGATCGATGTGAGCGACGATGCAAAAGTTGCGGATATGATCGAGCTTCAAGCGAGCAGGAGCTGATGGCGTGAATGATGGCGACCGAAGAGCGGCGCCGGACGAACCGGGTCGAGCTGCTAAGAGATCGGTCAGCAAAGGCACGACTCGCGTCGGCACCACCCCGCCAGACGTGGTCTCAATGCGCAACCCCAAATATAGCGCCGCCTACGGCTTGGATGCGCCTACCAGAAACGAAGAACCGCGCACCATCCCGGCGCGCGGTTCTTCGTGACTCGTCTCGATTCTATCCTACGGCTTCTTCGACGAGCCAGAGCTGCTGGAAGACGACCCCGAGGACGAACTTGCCGGCGCGGAGCGAGCCGGCTCGCTGCGTGCCGGTGCCGAGTGCGATGCTTCCACGTGCGACGGAGCGCTGTGCGTCGGCTGCATGCGCGCCGGCGGCGAGTAAGCGTGCGATTCGCCGTTGGCGTTGGCGCTTCGTCCCGTAGACGGTGACATGCGTGCACCGTTGTCGTTCCCGCGAGGAACGCTCACGCCGCCGCGGTTCGTAGACGACCACGAGTTATCGCGGCCGACATCGCGCATCCCGGCCTCGCGTACGCCCGTGCCGCGCGTCGCCTGATCGATCTGACGGGTACCGATCATCTGCTGAATGCTGGGCCGACGTGTCGAGGTGAGACCCATTTCGCTGCCCGCTACGCGACCCTGGCCGTGGATCGTGCCTCCCGGCGCGTCTTCGGTAATCAGTCCCGGACGACGATAGCTGCTGCCGTTGCTCGTCATCGCCGCGTTCACATTGCTGCCCGACGGCGGCTGGCTCGCTCCGCGCACATCGGGTCGATGGAAGGCGACGGTCGTTCCCGTCCCGCCTCGTGGGAAATGGACAACCGGTGTGCCGATCGGAATGCGAGGGCCACGCGGAACGATCGGGTAAACCGTGATCGGCGCGTAATAAACCGGGTAGCCGTACGCGTACCCGTAGCCGTATCCGCCGCACCCGAACGAGCTCCCGTAACTCGATGACGGAAACACACCATAAGGACTGAAGAGCGGCATGCCAATGAAGCCGAAGCCCAACGACGACCCGTATCCATAGCACGCGCCGCTATTGATCGCGTTGAAGGTGCTGAGCGAATAGTTGCCGTAATTGGTGCTGTAGTAGTGCGCGTACTCGATCGTGTACGCTTCACGATTGTCACCGGCGATCAGCGACCCCAGCTCCTCCACGGCCTCTCGTGGATCGTGCATGTAGCTGATGTCAGAGATGTCGTAATTCTGCCACCGGTTGCCGTCGCTGATGCGATCGAGACGCATGGGCCGCCACGACGCGATCACGAACACGTACGCGAGACCCGCATCGTATGAATCGAGTTTGCTCGCGGCGTTCTGATAGCGATACTGCTGCTCGGAGTAGCGCCACCGGTACTCGTCGGCGAAGCCGGCGAAGAACTGCGGCACGTAGTACATCTTGTCGCCGCGCACGAATCCGTCATCGCCAGGCGCCGATGGGAAGACGATCTTCAGTCGGCCAGTCGCGTCCAAATGTCCCACGATGACGTACGCGTCGTCGTACATGTGGAATCTGACGTCCACGCGCCGACTCTCGCCGTAATCGAAGTCGGCGCTGACCGACACCCGCGGGCCCACTTCATCAGCGATCTCCTGCGCCTTCGCGGAATCCCGCAGTTGACGCCACTCTTCAGGAGTAGTCTGCCCGAGACTGGCGTCAGCAGCGCGCAGACCGTCCGCTGCATGACTCGCCGTCGCGGCACAACCCGCAACAGCACCGGAGAAGAGCACGACCGCTGACCAGGGAAGCACGAGTCGCGTTGCGCGCATGACTTCAAGTCTCCGAGAAGTGATGTATACAAATAGGCATACAAAACCCTGGGCCGCAAGTATGGCCGCCTATAAACAATACGATTCGCCCCCAGGAAGTGTTAGGACCCCGGACTAGGGCAGATCGTTCATCCGGCATTTCCGCGGCTGCTGACACCGGTGACTCGGCGCCGACATGCTTGGACAGTCGTAGCGACGCGAATCAGGCGAATCAGGGCGAGTGCCAGCGGCCCCTATCCCGTCGCCCCTCTTCCCGCCTAGACTTCCGCGCGTCATGGACGCGGCTTCAAACGCCCAGGCGCCGCGGGCCGATCTCTTCGATCCGGCCAGTCTCGCAGCCCTGGGTCGAATCGAGATCGTCGCTCGCTGGATCGTCGACGGATTCATGTCTGGACTGCACCGATCCCCTCGCAAGGGTTTCTCGGTGGAGTTCGCCGAGTACCGCCCATACCAGCCTGGAGACGATCTCCGCTACATCGATTGGAAGATCGCCGCGCGCGCCGATCGCTGGGTGGTCAAGCAGTACGAGGAAGAGACGAATCTCCGCGCGAGCATCGTCCTCGACGTCAGCAAGTCGATGGCGTGGAGCGGACAGCAACTCTATGCGCTCGCCGGCACCGACCAATCGAGCGCGCCGCGTCTCACCAAGTTGGCCTACGGCGAGCGACTCACCGCCGCGCTCGCACTCCTCCTGCTCAGACAGCGTGACGCGGTCGGACTCGTGCGATTCGACTCCGAGATTCGCAGCGCCGTGCCGCCGCGTGCACGAAACGGACAGTGGCGCCGCGTAGTTGCAGCGCTCGAGGAATCGGGTGCGGGACGAGCCTCGTCGGCGCCGATCGCCCTCGAGCAGGCGGCGCGTCTCATCAGTCGGCGCGGCATGATCGTCCTCGTTTCTGATTTGCTCATGGACATCCCCGAGGTCGAACGCGCGGTGCGCGGTCTGCGGGCTGTTGGCCACGACGTCACCGTGCTGCACTTGATGGATCCAGCCGAACGAGAGCTGCCGTCGAGTGGTGAAGCCGTGTTCGTCGATCCGGAAAGCGCGATGGAAATTGCCGCGAGCGTGGCCGACGTACGCGCTGCCTATCGACAGACCGTGGGTGAGGTGATCGACGAATGGCGCACGATGTTCACGTCGATCGGCGCCAGCTACGAGTTGATCTTTACCGATGCGCCATTCGGAGTGCCGTTGCGACGCGCCTTCGCGGCTCGCCAGGCCCTGCCATGACGCTGCTGGCTCCTCTCTATTTGTTGCTTGGTGCCGCCGCGCTCGTGCCGCTCCTGATTCACCTGCTGCGGCGACGAATCGGTACACGCATCGATTTCCCCGCGGCGAGGTACCTCGCTCGCGCCGAGCAGGAGCACAGTCGCTCACTGCGCTTGCGCAATCTCCTGCTGATGCTCCTTCGCGTCGCGATCGTTCTGCTCGTCGCGGCGGCGGCAGCCCGTCCGGTGGTGCGACACGCCGGCGCCGGCCACGCTCCCACCGCGCTCGCGATCGTGTTCGACAATTCACTGAGCACGACCGTCGTCGTGGATGGCCATCCACTGCTGGAGCAGTTCCGTTCCGCCGCGCGCGACATTCTCAACGCAGCGAATGCAACCGATCGCTTGTCGCTGATCACCGCCGATGGTCGTGTGCGCGGCGGCAGCAAGGCAACGCTTCGGGAAGAGCTCGAGCGTGTCGAGCCATTGGCCGGGGCCGGGAATCTCCCGCTCGCTCTCTCTCGCGCCGGCGCAGCGATCCGTTCGGGCGGCTTGGATTCACGACAGGTCATCGTACTGACCGATGGCCAGCGAACCGCGTGGACGCAGAACACCGACCTCGGCGACGTGCAGGTGCTGCTCTGGTTGCCGGGTGGCCCGCCACCGGCGAATCGTGCTCTCGTGGCCGCCGAGGCGCGGCCCGAGCGCTGGACGCCGCGCGGCGCCGTCGTTGC
>DATEGN010000489.1:0-3620 GCA_035280125.1 Gemmatimonadaceae bacterium
AGCAGAGCCCATAGCCCCCAGAAGAGCAACGCGACGACGACGGTCGTCAGCACGACATCGGCGGGTTGGCCGGAATGGAATTCCGTCAACACCATTTGCGCCGTGAACAGCGTGCCGATCACGAGCGCGAGCACCACGATCCGGGCGATCCGCATTCCCGCTGCCATGCGACATCATGCGTCAATGATCTGACGGCGGCAACCGGTGTCGTTTGTCACGAAAGGAGTTCAGCCGATCAGCGTGACGCCGTCGTCCGCCCCACAATCCTTGTTGGTGCCGTGGACCGCCGATTAGCCTGGTGTCCGTAGCAATTGTCAAAGAACTGCACACACGTGCCAAAATGGAGGACTGTATGAAGCGTGAGCGCGCTTTGCGAGTCGTTTTGGTTGTGGTGGGCTCGTTGTATTTCGCTTGGGCCTTCCCCCTATTCCAAAGCCTGTGGCACTCGAGTTGGCTTCAGCAGCATCAGGATGCGTTCCCGATGTTCACGAGCGTTAACACTCTGCTCGGGGTTTTTCTGTTGCTGGCTGTGAAGCAGCCGGCAAGGCATCGCTCGCTGATCGCCTTTGGCGCTTGGTCAACCCTTGCCCATGCGTTCACGATGACGATCATGTCAGTCGAGGCCTGGTCGCATGGGATGCACCGGAAGGATAGTCCGCAGGACATTGTCATCATTGGCGCGATTGGTGTCCTGCTCCTTGCAGTCCTTCCGGCAAGAGAACCAGCACCGGCCCGCACAGAGAGACCTCTTTCCGCCCGGACGTCCGTGCAGCCTAATCCAGCGGAGGCGTAGCACTGCTCGAGGCGATCGTCGCGAAAATCACACGCCACGGAGCTCGTCGGGAAGAATTATGGGGCTCATGGTCAGCTGCGCTCAGCCAACCAGCGGGCCGATCTTCCGCGCTTGCGCCGCGGCGCGCCTGAGCGCATCGAAGCAGCGTTTGTGAAACGCCGAGCCGCGGCGGGCGTACTCCTCCTTCTCTGCGGCGGTCAGCGTCGGCACGCCGAGCGCGCGCACGAGAAGGCCGTCCGCGGCGAAGAGCGGAAACTCGCGCGCGCCGAGCAGCTCGGCGACGAGATCGTCGACGCGCGTCAGACCCGTTCCGAGCTCCTTGCCATACGCGAGGATGTGGCGCAGGAGACGATGCCGCGCGACATAGCCGTTGACGCGTCCTCGGCCGAGGAGCGTCTCGTATCGCGCGGGGACGTCGATGTCGCTGAGCAGGAGCGCCGCGGTGTAGAAACGCTGCTCGCGCGATTCCGCCACGAATGGCGCAAGCTCGGCCGGGATGCTCGGTGCATCGGTGGTCTGCGCTCCCGCGCGCTCTGAAACCGCTGGTTCCGGCGCGCCGCCAATGGTGAGGAGCTTCACGCCATGGGCGCTCCGGTCGAATTCGCCCTGACGCACGTAGCCGTAGCCGAGCAGCGCCAGATTCGCCGGGAGGCGGAGGAGTGTAAGAAGTTGCTCATGGCGCTCGATCTCGGGGCCGACTTCGAAGCGAGTTTGCCGCAGCAGCGCGGCAACCGCTTGCTCCTGCTCCGGCGCTCCGAAGGCGACGCAGAGGCGGTGCGCGTCGCCGCCTTCCGGCCGCTCCCGGCCCTTCTTTAGAAAACCTGGATAGGAGTCGTAGCGGTCGGCGACGCGGCCGTTCTGCACCAGCTGGTACTGGAGCACGTCGTCGTCGAAATTGGCGACGGTGAGCGCGGTCCGCCCCAATCGTGACGAGAGGTCCATCGCGAGTCGTTCGAGCTCCTTATCGGGCCGCTCATCCGCGCGCTCGTCGTAGACGACGCTGACCATTCCGTCGCCCGCGACGTACGCTCGACGGCGCAGCTGGTCGAGCCGCTCGGCAATCGCGTCGATGTCTGGTTCGCGGAGAAGCACATTCGCGTACGTGCTGCCCATTGGTCGATTTCTCGCGGGTGGTGGATTTCGCGCGTTCGATCACCACAGTCAGACGGGAATTCTCGGAAGCAAGTCAGTCGTGATACTGGCCATACCAGGGGTGATTGTCATCGGGTAGGTACGGCCAATCGGTTTTGCGTGGCAGTGATTGTCGCGCGGCCTCGGACTCGGCAATCGTGAGAAGCATCCCTCCGAGGTCGTTGCCGCCATTGATCGCGAACAGCCGATGCGTCGAGTCGCGAAGTTGATCGTTCACGATCGCGAACAACGCCTGCGTCGCGCGACCCCAGCTTCTGCCGTCACCGTCATCGAGCTCCGGGGCGTAGATGGCAAAGGTCCGATCCCTGTAGCGAACCGCGTAGCTTGGCGTCGAGTCGTCGATGACCTCCTCGATCGGAGTCGCATGTGGAACGAGCTCGCGGAGCTTCGGAAGCAGCGACTCGTACGCCGCCTTTATACCGCCTTCGGCGAGATCCTCCGCGTCGAGGAAGATTAGATTGTCATAATCAAGCTTGAATACCATTGGTGATCCGCGATTGGTGATTGGTGGGCAGTGGGGTGGTCACTGGTGAGAGGCCATTGTCGCGACGATTCGTGACTTCTAGTGGTCACGCACGTCCATGCACTCCACGTCGATGCACCGCGGCTGCCAATGTATTCCCTGCTCTACACGAGCGCGCCGTGCCTGTTCGTCATCCACCGAGGATATTGATCGCGCGTGAGGCAACGACAACGATCGTCGCCAGCGCGATGGCGCTCTCGAGCATCATCAGCAGCTTGGCGCGACCGGTGAGCGGCGCAACGTCGGTGGCGCTGAACGCCGTGGCCGTCGAGTAACCGAGGAAGAGGTAATCGACGAACGTCGGCCGCCACGCCGTCAGGTCTCCCGAGGTTCCTGCCTGGACGAAAAGAAAATCGGGCACGGGATGAGTGTGATGCAGGCGCGCCTCAGGCCCACCACGATCGATCTGCCAGTACAAGAGGGAGAACGCCACGACGTTGATCACCCACACCGCGACGCTCGACGTCAGCAGCTGAAGGCCGCTGATCCCACTTCCGTAAATCATCGCGAGGATGAGGGCCCTCAACAGCGCCAACGCCGAGGCGAGCGTGAGCACGAAGAAGACCTCCATGATGATTCGCTCAATGCGCAGCCACCGTGCGTGTCCCGCCGTCAGTGACACGGCCGTCATCGGCACGAGGCAACCGATCGCGGCGACGTACGATGCCCACTTCGGGAACAACCACAGTCGCGCGGGCAGGGCGTGGAGCAGCACCAGCACCGCGATGATCGCTACCGCAACCGGCCAGCGCGGCTCGATGCGCACGGCACGAGAGAGCGTGTGTGAGTGTTCGCTGACACGTTGCATCCGTCAACTACGGTGAAATGTCGAGCTCGCGCTCGAGCTTCTCGAGTGCGGCATTGCCTACGCGCAGACGCGGAAGGATCGCCCAAAGGTCCAGGCCGTTCTGAGTATCGAGCATGCGGTCAATAATGCGGTTTGCATGCCCTTCATTCAGCAGCACGCAAAACCCCGTGTCAAATGAGAAAGCACTCGATTCCCCGAAGAGCCAATTCTTTGTCGTTGGGGAAACCGTTAGCGTCTTTCCACGTTCTGCATGACGACTGAGCCTAATGCCGCGCTCGACTGCGTCGCACAAACAATCTCGGCCTGTTCGCGGCCGGATATACTGGCTACCGCTCCGCCAATGT
>DATEGN010000490.1:0-10149 GCA_035280125.1 Gemmatimonadaceae bacterium
CCGATCCCGGTGACCGCAACTCTCCGCTCTACTGCAGCTGACACAAGCACCTCGACGGTGAAAGCCTAACGAGCCGTCAAATCGGCTCCTGCTCGGCAACCCTCGCCAACCCCTCCAGTGTGCGGCTCGCTATGCCATGCACGAACACCGGTCCGATGACGCTGGCGGCTGCCATACCACCAACCACGGGCCACGGAGGGCCGTTCCACGCGTGCACGATGCGTACGCGCGTACCGCCCTTGTCGGGATGAAAGCTCCACTCGACGTCCATGCCCGCGGTGATGCCTTCGATATGGCGGAATCGAATGCGCGGCTCTTCCCCGCCTTTGGTGCCACGCCGCTGCACCGACATCTGCGAGACCCACCGTGTCGGCCAGTTCAGAGGCCCGAACGGCCGGTTCGCCGCCATCTCGACCACACCGCCGTCGTCGCGTGTACGCTCGCGGAAGCGAACATAGCTGTAATGTGGCAGCAGCTGCGGCCAGCGCTCGACGTCCAGCGCGAGCTGAAAAATGGTAGCAAGTCGAGAGCGAACGAAACGCTCGTCGACGGTATGCATGCGGGCGTTTTTGGCGGGCGCACGAAGAACAAATGGTTCGCCCCGCTCTGGCGTGGGGGTGGTGTCTGTCATCCTCGTGAGGCTGTAATCGTGGACGGTGTCCAACTCGCGGTGAGTCGATACCCGAGCCGCCGGCGAATTGCCGGCTGGACTCCCGTCGCGGCCACGACCATACCGCCCAGCTCTCCTTCAGTAAAGCCACGCAATACGGAAAGCCGCCCGTCATGCCTCGTGATGGGATGAAAGCCCAACGCGAAAGCGGCGAAGGTCCAACCCAAGGCCGCGACCCAGCTCCGACGCAGATCGCTGATGATGACGCGGCGCCGCGCGACGCGATCCAGCTCGGTAATGAGGCCAGCCCCGCTTTGCTCGTCGAAGTGGTGCAGCAGCTGGGAGCAGAGAACGAAATCGACGCTGTGATCCGCCACGGGGAGCGACAGCGCGTTGCCGCAGATAGGCGCGTTTACCCGATGGCGGGCCGCGGAGATCAGAGTGAAAGCGCCATCGAGGGCAATGGTCTCGAGCATGATGCCTCGTCGCCGCGCAATCTCGCGTGCGCGCCATGGCAGATCGGCCAGGCCGGTGCCGATATCCAACAGCGTTGCCCGCGCCACGCCAGCATTCCGCAAGTCATCGAAGAGTGGACGGAGCGTGAGCATAACAGCGCGACGACCACCGAGGAGCACGTTGGAGCGTTCGACATCGCGGTGCGACCGTTCGCGGAGCGCGGGATCGACTTCCGGGTCGTCGAGAATTTCGAGCGCTGTCGTTCTCATCGCTCGAGCTGCGCGTATCCGCCGCGGTAATAGAGCAGTGGTCTCCCCTCGAGCGCTTCGGCCCGCTCGACGGCGCAGACCACGATCGTGTGATCGCCAGCCTCATGGCGCGCAACGACGTCGCACTCGAGATGAACGAGAGCCTCGTCGAGAAGTGCGACGCCATGTTCGCCGCGAGCGTAGCCGACACCATCGAACCGATCCGTTTCCGGGTCCGCAAAGCGACGCGACAGTGCCTCCTGACTCGATGAGAGGACGCTGATGCCAACGTGCTCGACCTGCGTCATAAGATCGTGCATCGAGGCGTCGTGCCCGATGCAGATGAGTACCATCGGCGGCTCGAGACTCACGGAACAAAAGGCGCTCACGGTCATGCCGTGATCGCGGCCCTTCGAATCGCGCGCCGTGACGATCGTAATGCCGCACGAAAAGCGGCCGAGTGCGGCGCGAAAGGTGTCGGAATCAGTCACGAGTGCTTGATATCGAGTGCCGCGCGGCGAGTGAGAGGGGGAGAACGAAGAGCGAGAGTATATATCGGGCGTTGAGCACAGCACTCGCCGGAACGAAATCGCCGGTGACGCCAACGAGAAGATCGGCCATGTCCTTGCGCCTCGCCAGCACGCGCGACGCTCGGTTCATGAGCCGCGGTGAAGCGACAACCGCGCCGATGATCCACTCCACGATCCATTTGCCACCGAACTCGCGTCGGCGACGGCGGTCGTAGGCGGCGAGTGCATCGTTTTGGCCGCGAACCGAGTCGGCGCCTAACGCGTCGACGACGAATGGCGCGAGCAGTTCACCACCGCGGAGTGCGGCGTAAATGCCCTCGCCGGTGAACGGATCAAAGAAGTCGGCGGCGTCACCGACGAGCGCCGCGCCGGGCGACCAGGCGCGTTTGGCGCGCGACGCGAACGGCCCGGTGGCAACCACGGGCGAGACGCGCGTTGCGCGCGCAAATCGATCGGCGAGCTGAGGCCGCAAAGCAAGCCAGCGATCGAGAAAAACCTCACGTCCGTTCGCAAATTCCTTCGCGCGACGACTGGGCACGACGAGCGCGACCGTCGTTATGCCCTGACCGACATCGGCGATGCCGATGAATCCACCTCGCTCCACATGCATCTCTCCACACTCACCGATTTCGCCGACGCCTCGGTAATGTGTGACGAGCGCGTAGCGCCGTGGCCAGCGCGCCGAACGCGCAAGTTGCAAGCGTCGCGCAATCACTGACCGCAGGCCATCGGCACCGACGACGAGATCGCCCGTAATTTCCGCATTGTCGACGGTACGAACGCCCCGCACTCTGCCGCCGCGGTCTCGTATGAGGTCGACGACGTGCACCGACTCTCGAACTTCAGCACCCGCCGCTTGTGCGGCTCGAAGCAGGATGTGATCGAGAACCTCGCGGCGCACTGAAAGACCTCGATCGCGGAAGCCCTTCACGCTACAGCCAGCGAATTCACCCACGACGCGCATCCCATTTGGCGCGCGGACAACCATTCCCGCCAGTTGCGCGGCTCCGGATCGCTCGACTTCCTCGAGCACTCCCAGCGCATGCAGAATACGCGACGCCTGCGGGCTCAAATACTCGGCACAGGGTTTTGGTCGTGGAAAGCGTGCCCGATCTAGTACGAGTACGCTCACGCCGAGCCGTGCGAGCGCCACGCCGAGCGAGCTACCGGCTGGCCCACCTCCCACAATCACGACCTCGGCGTGATTCCCGCTCCCACCTCGCCCGACTAGTGCCATGCCGAACTCTATCCAGCCATCGCAAGCGCCAACAACCCGCCCATAGCGCCGCAGATGAGGTTTACCTCGTCATTGCCAAGCCATGAAAAGCCGCCGACTCGTCGAGTTGTCGCGCCGCAGTCGTGAGTCATTCGCTCAGTCGCGGAGTCGCACCGGTCACAGCGGCGACGCAACTGCAACGTCGCTCCGAGTAGAGAATCAAGCGTAGAACCGACAAATCCACCTACGAGCGATGCCATCGCGATCCGCATAGGCCAACCCAGCGCTGAGGCGACAGCGGCCACGAATGCCGCCCCAGCAAACGCGGCGATCGTGCCCACGGTTGTTACGCCGCCCGACATTCCTGCTTCGATAGGCGCAAAGGTCGTGAACGAACGCGGCGTGCCGCCCAGAAGAGTACCTATTTCGGTTGCCCAGGTATCGCTTGCCGACTCAGCGAGTGCACCTGCGCCCAATGCCATCCAACGGCTCGAGTGCTGCGGTGCGAGTACAGCCAGAGCCGCGGCAAGGGCGAAAAGTGCACCATTGGCAAGAACCTGCCTTGCGTCGCGCTCGCCCCCTTTTTCGATGATACCTCGAGTTCGTGCGTTCTTTCTATCCGTGCCGAGTCGAGAGAGGGCACTGGAACTGGCGAAATAGAGAATGAGCAACACGCCCCATTCCCACCCGGCGAGCAGTGCGAACGTTCCAATGATCGCTGCAGCAAGAGCGCCATCGACGCTGAGCGCCCGAGCGCGCCGCGCGAGAAGTGCGATCGATACCGCAATAACGACGGAGATGGCCAGTCGTGTGAGGACGCTCACCACAGGTGGCCTACCAGCGGCGTTGTTGGCGCATTAGCTTGGCACTCCCAGTAACCGGTTTCTGCTAGGCGTACTCGACGCATCGCGATGCTCGCCACTGTAGACGCGCTCCTCCCTCTTAGCCTGCTCCAAGCCGTCCGCAACGTCGACACGCCTGCAGACGGGCTCGAGGCCGAATACGTTGACGAGCTTCGGAACAAGCGCCTCGGGTTGAGCGAGACGATATACTCGCAAATCCGTCGGTACAGCGACGCGGTTCGGCGCCGTCAGCGGACGGCGCAGGATGAAGCTATCGCACTGGCTCGCCTCATCGGACGTCGATCAGATGCCGAGGAGGTGTTCCGCGCTGCCGGGAAGATCCTCGCGAAGGAGGCCTATCTCAGCGTCTCGACGTTCTCACGTCAGCTTCTGCGAGCGATGCCAACGATTGTCGCACGACCGGTCGCGCTGCGACGTGCGAAGCGAATTTCGTCACGGTATCTGAGCGGGAATTTGCGCCGCGTCGGGAGCTCCCTCCTGCTGGACGTGCCACGTTCGATCACGTTGGGCACGGCACCCGGAAGCGTTGGCTGCGCGTTCTACGAGTCCAGCCTCCGTGAAACGCTTCGTTTACTCATCGGCAGCATTGGCGCGGTGGAGCACGTTCGCTGTGAGGCACGCGGCGAGGGTGGATGCGAATGGCGCGCAGACTGGCGTGCGTTCGACCGTTCGCAAGCTGGCGCCGAGGAAGACGAGCAACTTTGATCGAGTTGCGAGGTGCGACGTGATAGCTGCTAGAATAATGTGGCCAGCATCTCGCACCCAGCACCCCCTTGTACAGGCTGATGCTCACTCCAGATTCGCTCCCAGAATTTCAGAAGGCACTCGCTGACGAAGGACTCGACGGCTGGTTGCTGTTCGATTTTCGCGGTGTGAATCCGATCGCGAAGGAATTGCTGCGCATCGAAGGCATGGCAACGCGGCGCCAGCTGGCGTGGATCCCGGCGAGCGGAACGCCGATAGCGTTCATGCATGCGATCGAGCAGGGTCCTTGGTCTCACTGGCCAAAGGAATGGAAGCGAGAGCTGTACAGTTCATGGAAGTCGCTCGAGGCGTTGCTGGCGCGCTATGTCGCAAACAGGCGAGTTGCGATGGAGTACTCGCCTGGAGACTCGGTGCCGTATCTCGATCGCATCCCGGCTGGCGTTGTCGAGATGGTTCGCGCGGCTGGCGCAGATGTCGTATCGTCGGGAGAGCTCGTCTCGCGCTTCTATGCCGTATGGAGCGAGCATGACATCGAGTCGCACCAGCGCGCAGCCGAAGTGATCGCGACGATTGCGCGAGATGCGCTCGCGTTCGCGGGCCGACGTGCGCATGCGGGACACGAGATTACCGAGCACGAGCTGATGCGCTGGATCCTGGACCAGTTCCAGGCACACGATGTATCGACGGATCACGGCCCGAACGTCTCGGTGGGCGAGAACGCCGCCAATCCGCACTACGAGCCGTCGGCGGGTCACGCGCGACCGATTCGCGTCGGTGAGATTCTACTCATCGACCTCTGGGCGCGAGAGCAGGGCGGTGTGTATGCCGACCAAACGTGGATCGCTTCCGTGGGCGCGCCGAGCTCCGAGGCGAAGCACATGTGGTCCGCGGTGCGAGACGCGCGGGATCGCGCGATCGCGATCGTGCGCGAAGCCTCGGTTCGCGGCACCGCACTGCGTGGTGCCGACGTTGACGATGCGGCGCGCAGCGTGATCGTCGAGCGGGGATACGGTTCCTATTTCACGCATCGGACTGGACATTCGATCGACTCACGCGACCTTCACGGTTCAGGTCCACACCTCGACAACCTCGAGACGCGCGAAGAGCGTTTACTCATCCCCGGGGTAGGATTCTCGATCGAGCCCGGCGTCTATGTGCCCGGGAAGATCGGCATGAGGAGCGAGGTGAATGTATTCCTGCGGCCGGGAGAAGCGGTGGTCACGCCAAGGGTGTATCAGACTGAGTTGATCGAAGTGTGAGGCCTGGGCTCTAACGAGCGTGAGCCAACACGCTCCACACCGCGGGATCTTCCTGTCCCAGCCGCCATAAGGCGATCGTCTCGACTCCCTGAGCGCGCACGGTTCGCATCAACGAGTCGATCAGACCGGCGTCGCTGACCCACATGTCCCACGCGCCCGGACTTGTTGCGCGGAGTGTTGACGTGGCCGCGTCGCGTTGGAGCTGGACGTTGGCGTTGGCGGCGTCGCGTTGCGCATCTGCGAACGTCACCGCGGCGGCAGCTCCCGTCGGAGGCCAGCGATATCCGTAGAGGGGAAGGGCGGCGATGACGTGTTGCGCGCCGACTTCGCCGATGCGGAGCGCGGTCGCGGCGCGCACCCACTCGGGCGCCGCGAGTGGGCCGGGACCCGACGTCGTCCAGTGCTGATCATACAACATAACGAGCAGGTAATCGGCGGCGGGCACGAAGCTACGGCCTGGAAACGCGCCAGTGTCGACGGCTGGAACCGCGACGGCAACCGGAGTGACACCGCGACGTCGCGCGGAATCGGCGATCGCGCGTGCCACCGACGACACGAGATCACGATCCGCGGGCAGAAATCCTTCGAGATCGATGACGAGCCCGCGGTAATGGCCAGCCGTTAGGCGACGGGCGACATCGGCGGCGGCCTGCGACAGGGCCCCCGGATCAGCCGCGAGTCGCCGCACGGCGTCCGGATGAAATCGCCCACCGACAGCGTTCGTCACGATCGCCATCAGGCGCATGCCCGTCGGCGTGTCGTGCGCGAGCGTGTCTCGGAATTCCGCGAACGGCCTGCCCGTTAGGCTGTCGAGCTGGATCCAGCCGGAGATCACCGCGTGCAGTTGCGATGCATGGGCGCGGGCACTCGCGCTCGAGCCGGCGTCCCACGGCACCGTGAATCCCCACGCACGAAATCGAGGGGCGATGCCAAATGCACTGGCCGCGCACGCCGCGATCACCGTGGCGCAGAGCGTGACAGCCGACAGCAAGCGTGTGGATCTCATGGTTGGCACATACACAAAGGGGTCGACGAAAGTTTCCCGTCGACCCCGAAAGCTACGTGCCGCTGCCGCGTTATGTACGCGTATTACTGATCACGCCACGATCCCGAACGAGGTTGAAGGGGAACACGATCGTCTCGACCGCGAACGGCCCCCGCTCGAAGCGCCAGTTTCGTATCGAAGACGTGATGCACGTCTCCACTTCGTGGTGACCAACGCCCGATAAATTCGATGACGAGACCGCCGCTTCCTCGACGCGTCCAGATGGGACAACCGTGATCTCCACTTCGATCATTCCGCCAAGACCGGGATTCACGCGCAGACCTTCGGTCTCGTAGCAGTGTTGTATTTCACCCGCGTGACGCAGCGCAACGAGTCGCACGTCTATATCGGGGCGCACGCTGTCGGGCTCGACTACGGGAGGGACCAGCGAGATTCGGCTCGCGACAGCGAGCGAAAACAACAAAGTGTGCAGCATGTACAGGTGACGAATAGGCACAACCAACGGTCACATGGCGCACGCCTTGCCAACTCGGCACTACGCCTTGCACTCAATTGATACTTCTCGTGCACCAACCGCGCACCAGCACGATCCGACGAGCTCGTGCACAATTTCTCGCAGTAGTTCGGGTCCCCATCCTGCTCCTCGCGGGGGCCCTCGCGTGCTCAGCCGACTCGAGCCACACCGCACAAGCGCGCACGGCTCGTGGAACATCCGCTGGATCGATTGACCTTCCGAGCGTTGCGTACAAGCCCGTTACCCTCGGCAGCGTCGGCTCGATCGCTGGTACGGTGGAGATCGATGGGAACGCACCGACAGACAGCATTGTCACGCCGACGAAAGATCAGCAACTGTGCGGCACTGCCTACCCGGATTCGTCGATCATAGTACGCGGAAAAACGCTCGCGAACGTCGTCGTCTGGCTGTCGGATGTCAAGGAAGGAAAGCAGCTCCCGATCGAGCGGCGAACGGAGATCGTGAACGAGGACTGCCGACTCGTGCCGCGCATCCAGGCCGTGGTGGCGGGTACGACGGTGAATGTACGCAACGAGGATCGGCTCGCGCACACCACGCGATTCCTGCGCGGCGGCGTTGGCGGGGATACACTCGCGACCATTCCGCTCACCGACGACGGTCAGGTCGTACCTAACGAGCACCTCGCGGCGAAGTCAGGGATGATTGCGGCGCAGTGCGCGGAGCATCCGTGGACGCGAGGCTTCATCGCCGTGTTCGAGAGTCCGTACTTCGCTGTCACAGACGAATCCGGCACATTCCGAATTGACTCTGTTCCGCCAGGCAAGTATCGCCTGGTGGTGTGGCACGAGCGCGGCCAGTCGCAGGTCGAGCGGGAAGTTGACGTCTCGGCCGGCGGAACGAGCCGAGTCGACGTGAGCCTGCGTGTCAAATAGGACTGCGCTCGCGGCTAGGTCCTCGACCCGAGCCATCGCCTAACGACCGACATCTCCTGGTTGACCGATCGGCCGGTGCGCACGGCCGCCTCGATCTCGTCCAGGAGACCCGATGCACTGCGATCGGCTGACGTCGGCATGGCGCTCCAGTCGTCGCTCGTCCAGGACCGTACACGGACTTGGCCATCGGCCGTCGGGCGCTCGATGATCAGGAGCTTCTCCGGAGCGCCCTTCCCGCCGCCGACGAGCAGGTCCAGCGTATCGCTCACCGCCCGAGCAGGCGATCGGCAACCATCGCGCCGAACAGCAACGCGAGATAGAGCAGTGAAAACTTGTATAACGACCACGCAGCGGGCATCCATTGCGCGCCGCGAGCGACGCGAACGACGCCGAGCAGGAGCGCAACGTCGAGCAGTACAGCCGCGGCGAGATACAACGGGCCAAGCGCCCCGAAGGCCACGGGCAACAGCGTCAGCGGGATCAGAATCGCCGTGTAGGAGAGCATCTGGCGAATCGTTTCACGCTCGCCCCAGACCAGGGGCGCCATTGGTACGCCGGCGCGATCGTAGTCGCGCTGCTTCAGTAGCGCGAGCGCCCAAAAATGGGGCGGCGTCCAGTAAAAAACGATGAGAAAAAGATAAATCGCGAGAAGATCGATGTGGCCGGTAACCGCGGCCCAGCCGACGAGTGGCGGAAATGCGCCAGCCGCCCCACCGATCACGATGTTTTGCGGCGTGCTTCGCTTGAGCCAGCGGGTGTACACGAAGACATAGAAATAGAAGCCGGCGAGCGCGAGCGCCGCGGTCAGCACATTCGCGAAGCGGGCAAGCAAATACGTCGCGGTCGTCGCGAGGAGAATGCCGAAGAGCAGCACCTCGCGAGCGGCGAGCCGGCCACTTGGGATCGGGCGGAGGCGCGTGCGCGCCATCCGATCGTCGATATCCCGATCGAGGTACATGTTTACGGCGTTCGCGCCACCCGCCATCAGGTATCCGCCGACGAAGACGACGAGCACGAGAGCCCAGCTCGGCGTTCCCGCGACGAACATCGGCGCGATCGTCGTGACCAGCAGCAGCGAGATGATGCGCGGCTTCGTGAGCGCGACGAGGTCGCGGACGAATACGCGAGAGGTCGAGGTCGCGGCGTGCGTCATCGGGAGCCGCCGATCGCTACGGCATCGCTCGGTACGCGCGACGTGCTCGGCGCGCCTAACGGCTCGGACACGGTCCGCTGCGTCGCCGCCACGTGGGCCAGATACGCATACGTGAAGGTACCCAGCCAGACACTGACGCCGACCGCTTCGTGCAAAGATCGAAGGACGGGCGGCAAATGCAAGAGTATCATCGAGGCCGCGACCACCAATTGCAGGACAACCAGACCAATCGCGACGCTGGCGGCGCGCGCTACGGTTCTCGATTCCTCTCGTCGTCGCGACAAACCGGCAACGACTCCGATCAGGTGCCCCAGTAAAAGCAGCGCGAGGATCCGGTGCGTCAACTGAACGTGAAACGCACTTGGCCCCGCATCGACATCTCGTCCGCATAACGGGAAGGATCGGCAGGCGATCGCCGCGTTCGGAACTTTCGCCGTCAGTCCTCCCAACGCAACGGTGAGGAACGCGAGGATCGCGGCAACGTTTGCGGCTCGCACCACACGCCGCGAGACCCGCTCGATCCTGGCGGCGGCCCCGCCGAGCGCCCCCGCGCGCATCGCGGCTGCGCCGAGCGTCGCGAATAACAGCATTGCGAGGAGCCAGTGCGCCACCGTCGCGTATGGCGTGTTCCCAAGCTTCACGGTCACCGCACCGAGAATCGCGGCAGCAAAGACCGCGACGACCGCCAGCAGGACG
>DATEGN010000491.1:0-3492 GCA_035280125.1 Gemmatimonadaceae bacterium
TGATGTGAAATGCAATAGACATCGAATCGCGCGCCCATTCCCACCGATCCGCTAGTCGCGGTGTGAATCCTTTGTCGCCGATCGTGTTGAGGCCATCGCCGATATCGGCGAGCCTGTCGTAGAGGAGATCCTGGGCGGCGCGGCCGACTTCGTCGAAAGTGTACGGGGGAAAAATCGTCGCCGCGTCACCCGGAACCGAGATCACGAGTGTACCACCAGTCGTCGCTGACCCTGACGACGTGCCTTCTCGACCGCCGCAACCAACCAGGGCGCTGCACAAAATCAGGGAGAGGAGTCTCGTGCGCATGACATTAGTGAGGAGGGAACGAGCTGCGCCCAAGGAGCCGGGGCGGTGAGAGGGATAAGAGTCACGCGAGCGTCAACACCGCCAAGTCCAGCCGTCGTCAAGATAGTGAGCTTGCAGCGCTTGTGCGCACTCTGACAGTGGTCGTTCGAGCAGCGTCTCGACGGCATGTGGATCTTCGTTCTCGCGCACCGCGTCGAAAAGGACTCGTGCCATGTCCGCGTCGCTCGGAGCGCAGCCAAGCACTTCGCGCAGCGTTGCCGGCTTTGGCATCGGTTCACCTTGATCGATCAGAAGCGAGGATAGATGCAGCTGGTCATCGTCGACGAGTATCGAGCCATGCTGAAGGAGGGACCCGTTGCTACGCCATTGTGCACTGCCGACGAGCTTACGTCCACGAAGAGTGATCTCGCCAACCGAGGGATGATGAAAGCAGGGGACAAGGCCTGGTTGGGGCGCGTCGATGCGGCCGTTGCCGGCGCGAGCTTCCTTGGCATTTGCCGCGACCTCGATTCCATCAACGCCCAAGGCGAGCAAACCGGCGACCAACAGACGATTGATTCGCGAGTACGATTCGCGGAGATCGCCGGCGTGGTCCACCGGCGCGGCGACAGCATACGTGATCTCTCGATGATGGAGGATGGCGCGCCCACCCGTCGGTCGGCGCACGACATCGATTCGCTGTTCGGCCAAGCGCGACCGGTCATATCCGCCGCGCGCTCGCTGGTTTCGGCCAAAAGACAAGGTCGGCAAGCTCCACGAATAGACGCGGAGCACCCAGACACCTCTCTCGCGAGCGTAGTTCATCAACGCTTCGTCGAGCGCCATGTTGTAGGCGCCGCGGGCGGGCGGAGTGAGCAGCAGACGCCACATCGTCAATCGAGGTCCAGGTGCGGGCAGGAAAACGAATTTGCTTGACTGTTTCCTTAGATTGCATTCGCTGAGCGGCTACTCCGCCGTACTAGGAGATTGGCTTCTGGCTGCTCGGCGAGTCGAGTCAATTTCACGTCATCTCCTGATATAAAGTAGAGGCGCGATCGCGTCTCGTGAGGGTTCCGCATGACCACCAAGCAGTCCACGAAATCTGCCGAAGCGCACATGGACAGTGGCAGCTTCATTTATCGCCACATCGGACCTTCGGATGCCGAGCAGCGCCAGATGCTGCAAGCGCTCGGCTTCGAATCGCTCGATGCGCTGATTCAGGCGACGATACCTGCCTCGATCCGTCTCCGGTCGCCACTGGCGATTCATGCTGGCTTGAGCGAGTACGAGGCGCTCGGAACGCTGCGGCGCATTGCTTCGAAGAACGAGGTTTGCCGGTCGTATCTCGGCCTTGGATACAACGACTGCATAACGCCGCCCATCATCCAGCGGAACGTGCTCGAAAATCCAGGATGGTACACGGCGTACACTCCATATCAAGCGGAGATTGCGCAGGGTCGTCTCGAAGCGCTGCTCAATTTCCAGACGATGATCATGGATCTGACGAGCTTCGAGATCGCGAACGCGTCGCTGCTGGACGAAGGGACGGCGGCAGCGGAAGCGATGGCGATGGCATTCGCGGCGCGAGGAAAGGGTGACAAAGAGGTGTTCTTTGTCGCCGACAACTGTCATCCGCAAACCATCGATGTCGTGCGGACGCGGGCGCACGCGCGTGGTCTCGAGGTCGTGGTCGGGAATTTTAAGGACTATCAATTCGGCGCGAGTGTTTTTGGAGCGCTCGTCCAGTATCCAGCGAGCGACGGCGCCGTCGAAGACTACCGGGATTTCTCCGAGCGCGCGCACGCCGCAAACGCACTCGTTGTCGTGGCGGCGGACATCATGAGCCTCGCTTTGCTCGCGCCGCCAGGCGAATGGGGTGCGGACGTCTGCGTCGGCAGCTCGCAGCGCTTTGGCGTGCCCGTTGGCTTCGGCGGTCCTCACGCAGCTTTTTTTGCGACCCGCGATGAATTCAAGCGCTTGCTGCCGGGGCGGATCATCGGCGTGTCTCGCGACGCGGACGGGAAGCCGGCGTTGCGTATGGCACTGCAAACGCGTGAGCAGCACATCCGCCGCGAAAAGGCGACGAGCAACGTTTGCACGGCGCAGGTGTTGTTGGCCGTGATCGCGAGCATGTACGCCGTGTATCACGGGCCGCACGGCATTCATTGGATCGCACGCCGGATCCACCGACACACGGCGATTCTCGCGGCGGGTCTCGAAGAACTTGGTTATGAGCTAGTTCATCAAGATTTCTTCGACACGCTGCGCATTCGCGTTGCGGCAAGAAAGGAAGCGAGCGCCGAGGCGGTCATCGGGACAGCGCGTGAGCGTCGGATCAACCTTCGCGCGGTGGATGGCGACGTGATCGTTGCTCTGGATGAAACGGTGACATTCGGTGATCTGGCCGAGCTCCTCCAGGTGTTCGCGTTAGGCAAGGCGGCGCCTCGACCCGAAGCGCTCGCTCCGAATGTCGATGATCGCTACGACGAGCGATTTGCGCGAACCAGCTCGTATCTCACGCACCCCGTCTTTAACACGCATCATTCCGAGACGGAGATGCTGCGGTATCTGCGCCAACTCGAGGCGAAGGACCTGTCGCTCACGACGTCGATGATCCCGCTCGGGTCGTGCACGATGAAGCTGAACGCGACCGCGGAGATGTATCCGATCTCCTGGCCGGAGTTCGCTCGACTTCATCCGTTCGCGCCGAGCGATCAAACGCGTGGCTACCAGGAGATGTTCCAGAACCTCGAGCGCGCGCTGGCCGAGATCACCGGTTTCGCTGGTGTTTCGCTGCAACCGAACGCCGGCTCACAAGGTGAGTTCGCCGGACTCCTCGTCATTCGCGGATATCACGTCGCACGCGGCGAATCGCACCGCGAGGTCTGCCTCATCCCACAGTCGGCCCATGGCACCAACCCGGCCAGCGCGGTGATGGCGGGCATGCGAGTCATCGTCGTGAAGACGGACGAGAACGGAAATATCGACGTTGCGGATCTCGAGGCGAAGGCGAAGGCAAATCGCGAGAAGCTCGCGGCACTGATGGTCACGTATCCATCGACGCACGGCGTGTTCGAGGAATCGATTCGCGACGTCTGCCGTATTGTCCACGAGAATGGCGGGCAGGTCTACTTCGACGGCGCGAACATGAACGCGATGGTTGGACTCTCGCGCCCCGGAGACATCGGCGCGGACGTCTGTCATTT
>DATEGN010000492.1:0-4931 GCA_035280125.1 Gemmatimonadaceae bacterium
CACGCCAGCAGCACGCTCCGATCGACCGGAAGAATGCGCAGACCGATGACGCTGAACACGACGCCCCACATGATGAGGATTATCGAAACGATGCTGAACCATGAGGCCAGGTGCCGCGAGGTCATCGATCCTCCGTGCACAGCACGTCACGCGAGAAAGTTTCTAACAAGCGTCCCGAACTCTTGCGGCCGCTCTTCCATGAGGAGGTGTCCCGTCGACGGCAATAACTCGAGCCGTTCGGCACCGGGAATGTCTCGGCGCAATCGTTCGCCCCACTCAGGCCCGAAATGCGCGTCTTGCTCGGCCCAGATCAACAGCGTCGGATGGTCGAAGCGGCGCAATCCGTCGAGCACTTCCATCGTGACGTGATTGTTCTTGTGATCGAACTGCTCGGTGAGGAAGCGCCTCGTCTTCGCTCGCCGTCGGCGGTCACTGAGGTTTGCGCGGATCAAAGCATCGACGAATTCAAACGATATCGCGCGTCCGTCGGCGACGGCCTTGGCCCGGATAAGCGTTGCTCGTAGAATCAGATGCCGCGACCAAAGCCAGAGCACAGCATCGCCGACAACGGGCAATTGTGTCGCCCGGACGAGTGGACGCTCTTCGGCCGATGGCCAATTGTTGTACGCCTCGGCGTCAGCCAAGATGAGCCGATCGACGCGGCTCGCATGTTCGGCCGCCAACACCTGCGCCACGGCACCGCCGTGGTCATGACCAACGACATGCGCACGCGGGATGTCGAGTGAATCGAGCAACGCGAGCATAGCCGCGGCCTGAGCACGAAGGGACCAGTCCGCGTCAATCGATGTCTCGGTGTCACCAAGCCCCAGCAGGTCCGGCGCGATGCAGCGGTGTGTAACCGCTAGCTCAGGGATGAGTTTCCGCCACACAAACGAACCGAAGGGACAGCCGTGCAGGAGAAGAACGGGGGAGCCGTGGCCAACATCATGATATGCGATGCGCGTATCGCCGAGGCGCGCGACTTTCTTTCCATTCGTGGAGACTTTCATGCGTGAGCTTTTCTGCTGCGTGCGCGCGGTCGCATAGATCCAGTTGTCTCCTCGAGTAAGCACATCCCGAGGTCGAGAAAACCCGCGACGCAGGGATCCTCGATGCGATAGTAGAGTCGGGTCCCGTCTCGTCGCGCGATGACGATGCGACGGTCCGCGAGGCGCTGCAGTTGATTGGACACGGCTTGCGGCGCCATATCGAGCGCGTTCGCCAGATCCGTCACGCAGACTTCGCCGCCGCGCTCGAGGGCGTGCAGGAGACGCAATCGCGTATCGTTTGCAAAGACTTTGAAAAGGCGGCTCAAGGCGGTCGCACGCGGCTGATCGATCAAAGGACGGTCGCGCGGAGCAGGCTTCCCGCGACTCGCCGGGATTCGGGCGGAATCAGGTGTGCAGCGCATGCCGCATATTACACAGAACTGTGTAATTATGTCAAATCGGTCCTTCTGTTCTCCGCTCGAGGCCGGGACATGCGATGAGCACATTGGCGCAGCCTCGTTATCGGGCTCCTCTTGTTCGCCGCGTGTCTCGGGCTCGGCGAAGTACTTGCGACGGTTTTGCGAAGCGGGGTCGGCAATCTTCTACGCGAGAGTCTGGCGATCGGCGGCTGGGTCGCGCTCTGGCGGCCCATGAAAATCTTTCTCTATGACTGGTGGCCGATTCGGGATGAGGTCAGCCGCTTCGATCGATTGGCCGCGATGCCGGTGCGTATCGACTAGACGATGAGGCGCCTCGCAGCCGCCCGCAGAGCGTCGCGGAATCCGTGATCATCGCATCGCCGGCAAACGCAAGGCTCTCGAGCGAGCGACGCATGGCGGCCTGGTCTCGCCCACCACACGCGTCGCTCACGAGCACAGGGATAAACCCGAGATCGGCGGCATGGCGCGCCGTCGGCTCGATTCCCACTTCGAGTGCGACCCCCACCACGACGAGTGCCTTGATCCCGCAGTCGCGCAGAATCAACTCGAGGGGCGTACCGACAAAGGCCGACATGCTGATCTTATCGAGCACGAATTCACTCGGTCTCGGCGCGAGCTCCGGGATCAATTGCGTTTGCGGTGCGTCGGGTGGAAACGCCGGACGAATTCGATCGACGCGGTCGACGCGCTGCCAGGCCATCGCCGTCCGAAGCTGCATCGAACCCGCGAGCTGCAGCGGCAGTGATACGTGACGCGTGAAGAGTGTCCGCACGCCAGCATCCCGCGCCGCCGCGAGGACTTTGAGTGCGCGTGTAATTGTCGGCGACGCATCCGGTAGCTGTCGGAGAATGCCGACCTGCATGTCATAGACGAGTAGAGCGACAACCCTGGGATCCGAGAGGTCCTCCAGCGTTGTCGGAATGTCGAGACCAAAGGCGTGTTGCATGAGAGAACTCGCTGAATGTCGAGCAGAGGGGGACACCAATGACGTCGTGCGTCGTTCGTAGAATACACGCACCGATGGCGATCCATCGACTCCCGTTCTCGCGAGCTGGGCCTGAAGGTACGCGCGCACCGTCGGCGTTACTCACGTGCGCTACTCGGTGCCCAAGGCGTAGCGTGCCCACACTCTTCTCGCCGGCGGTGCGGTCTGACTTGCGTCAGCGAGGGCACTTTTCTGCTTACCCGAACAGCGAGGCCAGGTCGATCACCAATGGCTCTTTGGACGCAGCGCGCCACACTACTGATTCCCGAGCAATGACGTCCTCGTGCCCGCGCCGAATGACTCGGATCTCGCGCCGCTCTCCGTCCAGCACCCAATATTCCCCGGCCCCGGCATCGAGATAGTACTCGCGCTTGTTCACGAGATCCCGCCGGCGCGTCGTCGGCGACAACACCTCGATGACGAGTAGGGGCGCGGGGAGCTCTTCCCAGGCGTTACCGTGCACGCCAGACGTCACGGCCCGAACCATGAGATCCGGCTCAGCCTCGGAGCCCTCGAATCGAATGACCGCGCGGGGATGATACACTCTGCCCAACCCATGATTCTTGACATACTCGCTGAGTATGCCGCTCAAGTGCGCCAGCAACTCTTCGTGGTCGACTGAAGGCGGTGGAGTCACGAACAACTCCCCACGAATGAGCTCGTATTTGTTGCCGTCGTCGGGCAGCCGGTGTAGCTCCTCGAGCGTCCACGCTTTGGCGGGCATCGACATGGCCACGAAATCCCTCTCCTCGTGAAGTGGGAGCGACGCATGCGCCGAGGATACGCAGCATCGTCGCGCGCACCCGCACCGAATTGTTTTGCCTCGGTACCGGTGATGGCACTTACACGCTACGCTCGGCGGAAGAGCCGAGTCAAGACGAGGCGGCGATCACACGGCCGCGTCGCTGGCGCTGAAGCTCTGCAAAGCGGCGTGTGACAATTCCGTCATTTGGAGGTGCTAAACTCCCAATGTCGAGCGGGATTTCGACGGGACTCTGGACAGCCCAGGGCTCTTTGGACGCGAATGACGCGAATCGTGGAGCGAATCCAACCGTCCGCACCTGAATGCCTACTCGGCCCGGCCAGCAGAGTTTGGACTTTGTCAAAGACAGCCACCGACAACAAGCGTCGCAACTCGGTCGGGCCAGGCGGATCCTCACCGAGGTACCCCGGCCATAGCAATCCTCCCGGTCTAGTGCAAAACAATCATCCCGGCTGAACAATCTCGATCTCGCCGCTCCCAGCTGACTTATCGTGTCTCGCATCTTGGCCCGCCAGCCTGGGTGAGATGCCCGACGGCCTCACGAAGTAGGCTGGAGCTGATTTCTCACGTCTCGAGGCTCAATCTTCGCTTTCCCGCAGGAATGTCCGTGAGTGAGTCCTCATGTTTTCTCACGACACCTCGGTCGCTGGCTGCGTTCGCGCGTCGTTTCGTTACAGCCGTTGGCACGAAGGACCAATCACCTCCGACGTGGACCGAGCACACCTTCACGCATCGATGGCGATCGGACCACGACTGCTGGAGGACTCGACAATGACAATGCGGCGAGAGGGATTTGTTGCGGTGAGTTTGGCGCTCGGAGCGATCGTGCTGCCGAGCGCGTCCAGCGCGCAGACTGTTGGCGTAGCGACTCCACCGCCGCCGGCTGCGGAGCAGCAATGGGCATCGGTCCGGTGCTCGGCGTGTCAAGCGGCCGGCATCAGTCTCGAGGTCCGTCAGCTGGCAAACGAAGCCCAGCACGTCAACGGTTTCACGGTTGCTCGATTGCGCAATCTCACGCAACGGGGCGTGGCCGGCACGCTCGACGTCCTGGAGGACAACGTCCCTGATTCCGATGGGCATGTCCGGTGGCAAACGCTCTGGTTCGTACTCAGCCCGTTAGGCAATCAGAACGGAGAGCAACTGGTCTTGCTGCGTCAATCGACTCCGGTGCAGGTGATCGTGCACGATATCACGCAGTGGTGAAGATCGTTCCCGACGAACTCAAAACGGCATCACACCAAAGGACACGCCTCCCGGGCCGACGCTCACCATCGCCGTCGCGCGCGGGGCGAGGAAGTTCCGATCCAGCCAGTTGTTCGGATGCGAATGCGTGTATTGCACCACCTTCTGCCCCGAGAACACGCCGAGGAAGACGCCGAGCGCAATGTCACTCGCCCAGTGCTCGTTCATGTAGAGGCGCGCGAGCGCCGGCATCGATGCACCCGCGTACAGCACCGGCGAGATGACGTCCCGTCCTGGCGTATGGCGAACGCGCATCTCCTGCGAGAGCGCCGAAGCCACCGCGAAGCTCGCCATCGCGTGCATCGAGGGAAACGAGCGGTAGTCGAAGCTCGTGAAGCCGTGGAACAGTTTGAAGTCGTACGGATCGCTCTCGCGCGATCCGCCGCTTTCGTCCACGACGTACGGTCGCGCGCGGCCGGCGATGCCGCGCACGACCTGAATGAACATCGCCGCCGAGAGCACCGATATCGTGCCGTGCAACGCGATGTCGGCTGCGGCATCATTCTGCTCTC
>DATEGN010000493.1:0-2035 GCA_035280125.1 Gemmatimonadaceae bacterium
ACGACGATGGTCGCCCGTTCGGCGCGCGCCTGGAGCGGCGCCAGCAAGGATCCATGCGCGAACGACACGCGAGCGCGCAACACACCGCGCGCGCGGAGCAGCTCCGCATTCGCGCTGGCGACGGCAAGCGCATCCAGTGACACGTCGGTTCCTCGGACTTCGGTAAACGCTCCCTCGCTGGCCAGAGCGAGCGCGATTGCTCCCGAGCCGGTCCCGACGTCGACGACGAGATCCGCGCCCGCGCGTGCGTGCTCGAGCACGAGCTCGACGAGCAGCTCGGTCTCGGGACGCGGGATGAGCACACGCTCATCGACGTCGAGCGTCAAATGCCGAAAGGATGCGTGGCCCACCGCGTAGGCGAGCGGAGCGCCACGGGCGCGCTTGGCCGCGGCCGCTCGAGCACGAGGCCACATCTCGGCCTCGACCGTCACGTGGGCGTTCGCGACCGGCCAGAAGCGAGGCACGTCATACAATGCGGCGACGATTTCGCGCGCCTCGAGCTCTGCCTCACGGGGCCCGAATTGTCCGTTGACGAGCAGAAGCGCAAGCTCCTCGACGAGGGCGGCGACCGAGCAGGGCCGAGTTGCGATTCCGAGTCGTTGCGTGCGCTCGCTCACGACCGCTCCTCGTCTTCGGCCATTCTCAATGCCTCGATGAGCGGTTCCAACGCCCCGTCGAGAATTGCCGGCAGATTGTGCGACGTGAAGCCAATGCGGTGATCGGTTACCCGACTTTGCGGGAAATTATAGGTGCGGATCTTCGCCGATCGATCGCCGGTGCCGACTTGCGTTTTGCGCATGCGCGCCCGCTCGGCTTCCCGTTCGGCAATGCGCATGTCGAGCAGGCGGGCACGCAGGATTTCCATCGCTTTCGCTTTGTTTTGAATTTGCGAACGTTGATCCTGCTGCTTGACCTCGATCCCCGTCGGTAAGTGTGTAATACGAACAGCGGAGTCCGTCGTATTGACGCCCTGGCCGCCGGGACCGCCGGCCCGAAACACGTCGATGCGAAGATCCTTGTCCTCGATCTTGATATCGACCTCTTCCGCCTCGGGCAGAACCGCCACGGTTGCCGCCGAGGTGTGAATTCGCCCTTGGTTCTCGGTTTCCGGTACGCGTTGCACGCGATGCACGCCCGACTCCCAGCGCATCAGCCCGAAGGCACCCTCGCCCACCACCTTGAACACGGCTTCCTTGATTCCGTTGAGCACGCCTGACGAGAGCGTGATCGTTTCGATCTTGAAGCTATTCCGAGTGAGAAAGCGCTCGTACATGCGATGCAGATCGGCGGCGAACAGCGCGGCCTCATCGCCACCCGTGCCCGCGCGGATTTCGACGATGGCGTTGCGGTCGTCGAGGGGATCGCGCGGAATGACGAGCGGCTTGAGCTGCTCTTCGAGCTTCGAGATGCACTGCTCGAGTCGGCCTTGCTCAGCACGCGCTTCGTCGGCGAACTCAGGGTCGTCAACGAGAACGAGCTCGCGAACTTGCGCGAGCTCGTTCTCGTATTTGTGAAGTTGCGCGGCCAGCGCGACGACGGGACCGAGGCGGCGGTGCTCTCGACCGAGGTCGGCCAGCTTATGCGAATCGCGCAAGGTGGCCGGATCTGCGAGAGCCCGCTCGACCTCAGCCGCGCGAGCCAGGACGTCCGCGAGTCGATCTCGGAGCGACAGGGTCGAGCCTCAGCTCGACTGCTTGCCAAATTTCTGCCTGAATCGCTCGACGCGTCCGGCAGTGTCCACGAGGCGCTGCTTGCCCGTGAAGAACGGGTGGCACTGCGAGCACACGTCCGTGTGAATCTCCGCCTGAGTGGATCGAGTCTGGAACGTATTGCCGCACGCGCACTTCACAGTCGCCGTATGGTATTCGGGATGGATGTCGGTTTTCATTGCGAACCTCGATGACAAGATGAAATAGCTGCGAAATATATTCGGCGATTAGCGTAAAAGACAAGCCGACAATAGGTTGGGAGTTTGACAGCAGCCTTCGGCGCGCGTACCTTCCGCGCGGCCAAGGCGCCCGCATTAGTCCACCGT
>DATEGN010000494.1:0-8648 GCA_035280125.1 Gemmatimonadaceae bacterium
TTTCACGACGCGTGGCTTCCCGTCGGGGATCGCCACCGTGTTATCACGGTGGCGCATTTTTCGAGGCGGTTGGCGAGGAGTTCAATGCGCTCGAGCGGCTCACGACCGTGATCAGCGCCGACGTGCTCGACGCGTGGTTTCCGCCCGCACCGAGCGTTGTCGCTGCGATTCAGCAGCACCTGCCGTTGCTGCTGCGCACCTCGCCGCCGACATCGTGCACAGGTTTGGTCCGGGCGATCGCGCGCGCTCGCGGTGTCGAACCGACGAACATTCTCGCAGGGGGCGGCTCGTCGGACTTGATCTTTCTCGCGCTCACACGCTGGCTGAGCGCTGCGTCACGAGTCCTCATTCTCGATCCCATGTACGGCGAGTACGAGCATGTGCTCCAGCAGGTCATCGGTTGCCGAGTGGATCGCTTGATGCTTTCGCGCGCCGATGAGTATGTGCTCGATCCGCTGCGCCTCGTCGACCGGTCGCGCGCGACGTCATATGATCTCGTCATTCTCGTGAACCCGAACAGTCCGACGGGACGCCACGTTTCGCGAGCGGCGCTCGAGGATGCGATCGAGCTGATGCCGAGACTGACGCGCGTCTGGATCGACGAGACATATGTCGATTTCAGTGGAAGCGAGGAGTCGCTGGAGGCGGTCGCGGCGGCGCGTGACAACGTCGTGGTGTGCAAGTCGATGTCGAAGGCGTATGCGCTCAGCGGAGCTCGCGTCGGCTACTTGTGCGGCTCGTCGTCCACCATCGATTCGCTGCGCGGCTACAATCCGCCATGGGCGGTCGGTCTCATCGGGCAGGTTGCGGCCGTCGCAGCGCTTGGGGAGCCGGATTATTACGAGTCGCAGTGGATGGCGACGCATGCGCTTCGCCGCGAGCTCTCGAGCGGCCTCGCTCGGCTCGGCGTTCACGCTGTGCCCGGCGTTGCCAACTTCTCGTTATGCGCGCTATCGGAGGACGGGCCAGACGCTCGGGAACTAGTGGCTGCGGCGCGCCAGCACGGGCTATTCCTGCGTGAGCTCGGAGGAATGGGGCACTCCCTCCGGCCGCACGACTTTCGGATCGCGGTGAAGGACGGCGAGACGAATGAGCGGATGTTGAAGATTCTCCGGGGAATTCTGTAATCACTGCGATCCAGGCAGATCCCCATCGAGATCGGCATCTCGATGCGAGCCAGCCGGACTAGTTAGGCGCAGGATCGTTCAACGCCTGAGCGACGGTTTCGTTCAAGACGAAAACCACCGGAGACCCCAGCTTCACCACCGCCGACCGCGGGCGTCCGTAGTCGAGCAGCCAGGCTGCGCACAGCATGTCCGGTGTCGGCGGCTTTTGCGCAGTAGTGGAGTGCAAGGTCAATCCAGTCAAAAAAACGCGGCGAGTGCCGCACACGAGGAGGATGTTGATGACGAAGACGTTAGTGCGAGGGATTGGAAGTGCATTGTTCGTTGCCGCGGCGGCGCTCGCGAGCGCATGCGCCAAGGACGCACCGGTCGCACCGGTCGGTGCGGCGACGCGCGCCGCGACGACGCTTCGAGATGTGAGCGATGGAAATCGGTTGCCTGACTTGTCTGCGTGCCCGCAGCTTGTCGCGCCGGTAGGAAGCACGCTTCTGCTTCACGCATTCGGTATTGGTTTCCAGGTCTATCACTGGAATGGAACGAGTTGGGGCGCACCGACGCCGTCGGCGACGATCTATGCCGATGCAGGCGGCCATGGTCAGCTCGCTACACATTTCGCCGGCCCCACATGGTTGAGCAACAGCGGCAGCCAGGTGGTGGGCACGGTTGCCAACCGTTGCACCGTCGATCCAGCGTCGATCCAGTGGCTCTCGCTCACCGCGGTTCCAACTGGCGCCGGCATCTTTGCGAACGTGACGTTCATCCAGCGGTTGAATACAGTCGGTGGTCTTGCTCCGGCTACACCAGGAGCGACGATCGGCCAGGAAGCACGACAGCCGTACACCGCGGACTATCTGTTCTACGCGGTGCAGTAACTGGCGGTCGGTTGTGAGGGGCAAGGGATAGAGAATAGGGGCTAGGTTCTCCTAGCCCCTATTCTCTGGTCGTTAGCTCTCATCGCGCCGCCGCCGCGCCGACCAGTGGCGAATCGGAGAACAGCGACGTCGATCGCGCGATCGACCGTTCATCCTCGGTCATCTCCGCCGGGATGTCGCCAAAGAGCGGTGTGCTGAGATACCTCTCACCAGTATCGGGAAGCATGCAGAGGATGACGGAGCCTTTCGGCGCGTCTTTGCACACCTCGAGCGCCGCCGTAAACGTCGCGCCCGAGGAGACGCCGACCAGGATTCCTTCCTTTTGGGCCAACTCCCGACTGCGGCGCATCGCATCTGCGCCAGTGACGGTGACTACGCGGTCGACGTACCCCGCGTCTACCGCGTCGCCGGTCAGCTTCGGGATGAAGTCTGGACTCCATCCTTGTATTGGATGCGGCTTCCATGACGGATGCCGCGACGCGGGCGAGCCGTCGGCGTTCTGCTCTTGTTTCGTATGACTCGTAATCATCGGCGCGTCCGCCGGCTCGGCGAGCACGATCTTGGTTTCTGGCCGCTCCCTTCGCAGCAAACGGCCAACACCTTTGAGCGTACCGCCAGTCCCAAAGCCGGTGACCCAGTAGTCGAGACGCTGACCGGCGAAATCGGTGATGATCTCTTTTGCCGTGGTGCGCGAGTGCATGTCCGCATTCGCTTCGTTCTCGAACTGCCGCGTCAGGAACCACCCATGCTCCTCGGCCAACTCGTTCGCCTTGTCGACCATGCCGGTGCCTCCGGCCGGCGCCGGCGTGAGGATCACTTTCGCGCCGAGAAAGCGCATCAGTCGTCGGCGCTCGACGCTGAATGATTCAGCCATGGTGACGACAAGCGGATAACCTTTTGCCGCGCAGACCATGGCGAGGCCGATGCCTGTGTTACCGCTCGTCGCTTCGATCACCGTCTGTCCAGGCTTCAGCGCGCCTCGGCGTTCCGCGTCCTCGATGACACCGAGTGCGAGACGGTCCTTTACCGAGCCGAGCGGATTGAAGGCTTCGATTTTGACGTAAAGGTCGACGCCCGCCGGCGCGAGACGATTGATCTTGACCGATGGAGTGTTGCCGACCGTTCCGAGGATGCTCGCGAATCGAGTCATGAGTGAAGGTGGTTGAGGTCGTGAGGCGTTAGGCTGCCCGTCATTTCAGCCCGAGCACCTCGCCTTTCGCGAGGAGCCGAATCGCTTCCTTCAGGCGTCTGAGCTTCGTTTCCTCGCGCTTCGCGGATTCGATCCAGGCGAAGTAGTGTCGGCGGTGTGCGGGGGTCATCGCGTCGAAGTGTCGCTTCGCCTTGGGGTTCTTGTTCAGCGCTCCTTGAATGTACGCCGGCAATTTCGAGGGTAGCGAGATCCGTTGCGGACGCGGCGCAGATCCGCGATCACCCGGCCGCCGCTCGATGCCGGCGGGCTTCAGTCGGCCCGCGGCCTCGAGCTCCGCGTAGCGCTTGCGATTCACCTCTGACCAGCGGCTGTCCGGGCGGCGCGGCGTAAACTTGATCGCGTACTGGCGGTCGTTGAGTCGCCTAACGAGGCTATCGATCCATCCCATACAAAGGGCCTCATCGAGGGCATCTTTGTGGGCCACCGATGCAACGCCGGTTTGCTTCTTGTTGAAGACAAGCCAGATCTCGGACTCTGACGCGTGATTCTTGTCAAGCCAACGGCACCACTCGTCGATCGTGCGCACGAGCAAGGTCTTCATGATTTCGTCCGTCGCCTTTTCGCTTCACGTGCTACACATCTGCGAGGTCCAACGCGATCTCAGGCTGCAAAGGAGCCATGCCGTGCGACCGCGTCAAGCCGCGATGTCCGGTTCAGGGGCAATGCGGCGACGAAACGCCCACTTCAGCCGTGCGGCGGCGAGGGCGGCGGCAAGCACCGCGATTCCGTATATCATCCACGGAGCGCCGCTCGTTAGGAAAAGTGCCAAGATCCCGGCAAAGCTCGTCACGAGTGCGGTTTCGGTTGCGCAACGCCAGATCGGGACGTCGCGCAGCAACGTCCACGAGAGTACCGGCGCCACAATGAGGCCGCAGCCGCACCCCAATATCGCCACGACGCCAGCAACGAACGCGAGCGGGACCTCGGCGTCAAGGCCTACGGCACCGAGGACCAGGGCGAGGGCGAGTGCAAGGCTGCCGCCAATCGCGCCCGCGATCGCGCCGAGAGCCGCCAGGGCGCCGCTGATTTTCAGGATACGCAACATGGACTGTTCATTGCCGTAGATCGCACTGGCGTAGTCGATTTGGCTCGCCATCGAGTGCTTGAGGAGCGAACAACGACGAGATGTAGTTTTGCGACCGGTTGTACCCGACCGTGTCGGCGGAATTCAGCGTGCCGCCTGGATATCGCATCGTGGCGAGCACGGAGATGCCCAGCCCGATGGCAATGCCCAGTACTGGCAAATGCCTCATGGATTTCATGTCGAGCCTGACTGCATCGTAGCTCCGACTGGGATCGCTGTCGAAACCAGTTTGACGTCCGCATGGTAGTGACGTCGGCCACTCGCCGCGTGCTTCGATTCTTCACTCCGGGACCCTCATGCGCAACCTCAGACTCGCCTTCCGGACGCTCGGCCGCACACCATTCGTCACCACGATCGCCGCGCTCTCGTTGGGTCTCGGCATCGGCGCCAATTCGGCGATCTACTCGGTCTTCTATCGCATGGTGCGGCAGAGGCTTCCAGTGCCGGGCACCGATCGACTGGTCAACTTCAGCGCGCCCGGCCCGAAGGATGGGGGCGTTTCGTGCGGTCAGGCCGGCTCCTGTGACGACGTATTCAGCTACCCGATGTTTCGCGATCTCCAGAAAGCGAAGCTGAGCGCCTTCACGGCCATCGCGGGGCACAGAGACATCGGAGCGAACATCAGCTACGGACGGAGCGCGTTCGCGCGAGGCGGACTCCTTGTCTCAGGCAGCTACTTTCCGATTTTGCAGCTCCGGCCCGCGCTCGGCCGCTTGCTCTCGCCCCTCGACGACGAGACGAGCTCGGCGCCTGCCGTCGTGCTCGCGCACTGGTTCTGGGAAGCGAGTCTCGGCGCGGATCCCGCTGTTATCGGGAAAACGTTGACGGTGAATGGGAAAGCGACGACCATCGTCGGTGTCGCGCCTAACGATTTCAACGGCACGACCTATGGCATGCGGCCCGCGTTTTATGCGACGCTCGCGATGGGGCCCGTCATCGGCACCGGCATGGAGCGCCAGATCGAGGATCGTCGCGCGTACCTCATCTACCTCTTCGCGCGTCTTGCGCCGAACGCGACGATCGAGCAGGCGCGAACGCAGGTCAACGGAGTCTATCACCCGATCATTCGTGATGTGGAGGCGCCGCTGCAACGCGAAATGCGTGACTCGGTGATGGCGCGCTTTCTGGCGAAACAGGTCATCATCGAGCCGGGGCCGCGGGGCCAGAGTGACCTGGGCAAGGAGGCGAGTCCCGTGCTCTTCATGCTCTTTGCGATCACGGGGCTCGTGCTTCTCATCGCCTGCGCGAACATCGCCAACTTGCTCATGGCGCGCGCGACGAGCCGTGAGCTCGAGATGGGGATTCGCCTTTCGTTAGGTGCGACGCGACGACAGTTGTTGGCGCAGCTACTGACGGAGACGATGACGCTCGCCGTCATCGGCGGCGTCTTGAGTCTCGCCTTCGCCTCCTGGACGTTGCAGGGGATCTCGGCGCTCTTGCCGCAGCAAGTCACTGATGACCTGGCCTTGGGGATGAACTGGGCGGCGGTGGAATTCGCTGCCGTGTTGTCGCTCGCGACCGGATTCGCATTCGGTCTCTTCCCGGCGCTGCACAGCACGCGCCCCGACCTCGTTACCGCGTTGCGCAACAACTCCGGGAAGCTGGCCGGCGGTCGGACCGCGCGTCGATTCCGCACGACGCTCGCGACTGCGCAAATTGCGCTCGCGATGGCGCTGCTGATGAGCGCGGGACTCTTTCTCAAGAGTCTGTGGAAAGTGAGCCGCACGGATCTCGGCGTTCGTGTCGAGAATCTCGTAACATTTTCCGTCACGCCGGAGCAGAATGGCTACGACTCGGTGCGCACGCGGGCGCTATACGGGCGGATCGAGCAGGAGCTGGCGTCGCTTCCGGGTGCAGCAGCGGTGACCTCGGCGATGGTTCCATTGATCGCCGGGAGCAATTGGAACACCGGCGTGCGAGTCCAGGGGTTCCACGCCGACGCGAACAACAATTCGCAGTCCAGCTTCAATGCTATTGGTTCCGGACACTTCCGGGCGATCGGCGTCTCGCTTCTCGCCGGCCGCGAGTTCACCGATGCCGACAATGGTCGCGCGCCAAAGGTTGCGATCGTCAACGAAACGTTCGCGCGGCGTTTTGGACTCGGAGCGAACCCGATAGGCAAGCGAATGTCCAGCAGCATGTCCGACACGATGCCGCTGGACATGGAGATCGTCGGTCTCGTGCGCGATATGAAATACGCGACCGTCAAGAAGGAGACGCCGCCGGTGTACTTCATACCGCACCGGCAGATGGACCATATCGGTACGATGTACTTCTACGTGCGCACGGCCAGTGCTCCGGCGACGATGTTGCGGTCCATGGGACAACTGGTGCAGCGATTGGACCCGATGCTGCCCGTTCAGAATTTACGAACGATGCCGGAGGAGATCCGCATCAACACGTTCGAGGATCGCATGATCTCGACCCTCGCGGGATCGTTCGCGCTGTTGGCAACTCTGCTGGCGTCGATTGGCCTGTATGGCGTGCTGGCCTACTCGATCGCGCAGCGAACGCGGGAGATCGGCGTGCGAATGGCGTTAGGCGCGAGCGCGCGTGATGTCCGGTTGTTGGTCCTGCACCAGGTCGGTCTGATGACTCTTGTCGGCGGCGTGATCGGCGTTGGCGGTGCGCTCGCGTTGGGCAAGAGTGCCGCGTCGATGTTGTACAAGATGAGCGGCGCGGATCCAGCGGTGATGATGTTGTCGGTCGGGTTCTTGGCACTCGTGGCGCTGGCGGCGGGTTACGTGCCCGCATCACGCGCATCCCGTGTCTCGCCGATGCAAGCGCTGCGGTACGAGTAGGCCCCTGAGTCCTGCAACAGAATGAGCCAGCACGCGGGATTTTGATACGACCTACGGTCGCCGAATCCTTATTCTTGCGGCATGACCTACACACTTTGGCACCGCAAGCAACTGATCGGCGAGACGGAATTCGAGCAGGAGAGACATCCTCCGCAGATGGGCGAGGGATCCCACCTGGCAGGGATCTTTCATCCAAACGACTACGGCCGGCGGTTGCTGCCCCGGCTCTGCGGAATGCTGACCGCGGGGCTCGATCTCAAGGAAGAACTTGTCCGTCGCGGCTTGCCCACCGAGGATCCGTCGCCGGACGTCGTCGAGGAGCTGTTCGAGACGACGGAGGCGGGCGCGCACATCATCGACATCGGCCGCGTGTTGAGTGAGGTCGAGCTGCGCGATCCGATGGGCGTCACGCTGAAGGTCTCGACCATGGCCTTCATCGACCTCGCCGAACTGGCGACACTTTCGCGCCGACTCGGCGAGAACGAGACCGTGGATCTTGAACACGTGCCGCCCGACGTGGCGGATTTCCTGGTATCCGTGACGCTTAGCGACCTTTCCGCCGAGTGCCGTCCGATGATGCCGCTTCAGTGATGCCCGCTCAGCTACTACGTTCGCGGGCCATCAAAGCTCTCTCTCAGTCCTCCTCCTCAGCATTGCGGTCATGCTTTGCTTGGGCTGCGTCTGCCTGCAAGCCGACGAGCAAAAGAACGAATGTTGTTCCGAACAAAATCGAGCCGACCACGGCGAAAGTCAGCGTGAGAAAGGGATGCCTCTCACGGTCCACCAAGCTGCCCATGAGCCCCGACGTGCCGGGCGAGTATTGGTCGCGCATGACGGCCTCGATTCCTGCACCGAGCAATGCGAGTCGGGCACTTTCCGCCCAACTGAGCGACCGAGTCTCGAGCACAATTAATCACGAGCCCTCACCGCAACGCAAAGTCAGTTCGTGATGACGTTCGGCACCTTCCTCTGTTGCAACATCGAATTGAACGCCGTCACATCGCCAGTCGTCACCCGATCGAACTCCGCCCGCACGGCCTTGAGCTGAGTGTTGAGCAAGCTGGCAACCTGTCGCTGACTCTCGGTCGGGCCGTAGTCACTCGACTCGACCTGCCCCGCGAGATACTGCAGTTGCTCGCTCAACCGCTGCGGCCAACGGAGATCATCCTGCCCGCGACTCGTCGCGCGAGTTTGAAAGAGCTTCCGCTCCACTACACGGAGCTTCAAGTCCAGTGAATCGGCGGACGCGAGCACGTCCTTGCGTGTCGAATCACCCGACATCGTCGCGCGCATTGCCGCGAGTTGGCCGCGAACGTTCTCGAGCGTGTTGATCATCGTCGCCGAGGCGTCCATGTCGCTCACCAGCTGCTTCTGCAGCGTCACGTTCTCGGCGAGGGCTGCGTCGGAGGCCTCCATCTGATTTGGATCTCGCTTGACCACGAGCGGCTGCGATTCGTTCGTGCCGGCGAGCCTCACCGTGTACGTGCCCGGTGGCTCGAGCACGCCGATCCTGCCCACCGTCGGTGCGTTGCGACCCTCGAGCGGCACCTTGTACCA
>DATEGN010000495.1:0-3510 GCA_035280125.1 Gemmatimonadaceae bacterium
CGGGTTTCTCGAAGCGCATCGCGCTCAAGGTCATTCACCCGCATTACGCACAGCGGCCGGAATTCCTGCAGCTCTTCATCGACGAAGCGAAGCTCTCCGCGAACCTGATGCACGGCAACATCGTGCAGATCTATCAGCTCGGCGAAGTGGCGGGCGACTATTTCATCGCGATGGAATTCATTCCCGGTCCAACGCTGCGCAGCATCATCGACCGGCATCGCGACGTCGGACGGGCAATGCCGCAGACGCTGGCCGCCTATATCGCGAGTCGTGTATGCCGGGCGCTCGACTTCGCGCACAACTTCATCGGACCCGACGGCCACCGTTTGGACATCGTGCATCGTGACGTCTCGCCCGGCAACGTGATGGTCACCTGGGACGGTCACATCAAGCTCGCCGACTTCGGAATCGCGAAAGCGCGCACTTCGATTGACCCGGCGTCGGACGGCATTCGCATCGGCAAGAAGCACTACATGAGCCCGGAACAGCTCACCGGTCTCGCGGTGGACGGACGCAGCGACGTCTTCTCTCTCGGACTCGTGTTGTACGAGCTTCTCGCGCTCGAGCGACTCTTTCGCGAGGACATCACTGCCAAGGCGCTCGCGGAAATTGCGGTGGATCCGCTGCCGTCGCTCCGAGATCTCGTCACGAATCTGGACGAACATCTCGAGCGCATCATTCTGGCCGCTCTCGAGCGCGATCCCTCGCGTCGGCCCACCGCGGCGCTTCTCGGCCAAGCTCTCGACCAGTGGGTCTTCGCGCAGCAGGAGGTCGCGAGTCCGGACCTGCTCGAGGCGCATCTCGCTCAGCTCTTCCCCGGGTCGTATCAACCGCCGACCGCCGATAACGAAGGCACCGAGTTCACGAATCTGAAGTCGGCGCTGAACCGGAGCTGGTGGAAGAAGAGCTTAGGGGTCGGCTAACAGGTGCTAGGTGCTAGGTGCTAGCTAGACTTCACACACCTAGCACCTGGCACCTAACACCTAGCACCTGGACCGTGCGGATCTACACTCGCACCGGCGACGCCGGTGATACCGGATTGTTCGGCGGCGGGCGCGTCGCCAAAAGCCATCCGCGTGTCGAAGCCTATGGTGACGTGGACGAGCTCAATGCCGCGATCGGCTTTGCCCGCTCGGTCGAGCAGATGCCCCGGATCGACGAAGTCCTCGTCCCGATTCAACGCGACCTCTTCGCGATCGGCGCACTGCTGGCGACACCGGACCGTGAGAAGATGCGTCAGCATCTCGAGAAGGCCCGCGTCGATGAGGATCGAGTCAAGGAGCTCGAGCACGCGATCGATGACGGAGATCGCGAGCTCGAGCCGCTCAAGTCGTTCATCGTTCCCGGCGGCTCACCGAAGGCAGCGGCGCTGCACGTCGCTCGTACCGTCTGTCGGCGCGCCGAGCGCCGCGTCGTGGCGCTGGGTGAAAGCGAGGAGATTCCCGGCCTCGTCGTGATCTATCTCAATCGGCTCTCGGATCTCTTATTCACATTGGCCCGAGTCGCAAATCGGCGAGCCGGGACCGGCGAAGTCACGTGGTGATCTGCGTCACATCATCGTAACGGGAATCGTCTTAAGACCGTCCGCTAATCATGGATCCGGTCGAGGTGGAGCTTCCGACATATCGCGTGATCATCGCGCGCGGCGCGCTCGCTGAAATTGGGCGAGTCGCAGCCGCGAGCGCGCGCGCGCATCGATACGCGGTCATATCCGACGAGAGCGTTGCGCGACTCTACGCGGGCCGGGTCCGCGCCGCCCTGGGCGAAGGCCGCACGCGACTGTACACGATTGCGCCTGGCGAGGAGCAGAAGACACGAGCGACGTGGGGCACACTCACCGACTCGATGCTCGCCGAGGGCTTTGGGCGTGATACCGCAGTCATAGCGCTCGGCGGTGGGGTCGTGGGTGACCTGGCCGGCTTCGTTGCCGCGACCTTCATGCGGGGCGTGCCGTACATCCAGGTGCCGACGACACTTCTCGCGATGATCGACGCCTCGATCGGAGGAAAGACCGGAGTCGATACGCCAGCCGGGAAGAACCTCGTGGGCGTCTTCCATCAGCCGGCGGCGGTCGTCGCTGATCCCGACGTCCTGCGAACGCTTCCGCCGGAACATCTCCGAGCCGGCCTCGCCGAGGCCATCAAGCACGGCGTCATCGCCGACGCCGATTATTTCGACGACGTCGTCAACGCGGCACCTGACATCGTGTCTGGCAACCGTAGCGCCGCGGCAGCCCTCGAGCGCGTCGTCGTGCGAAGCGTTTCGATCAAGGCCGATGTCGTGAAGCGCGACGAGCGCGAGGGCGGAGTCCGAAAGACACTCAACTTCGGCCACACCATTGGCCATGCCATCGAGCTGCGCAGCGACTATCGAATGCTCCACGGTGAAGCGGTTGCGGTGGGGATGGTCCTGGAGAGCCGTGTCGCCGAACGGTTAGGCATTGCCGAGCCGGGAACGAGCGACCGTCTTCGTCTAGGCATCGAGCGCACGGGACTGCCGGCAACGCGTCCGGCAAACCAGACGCCTGACGAGATTCTGTCGGCGACGCGTGGCGACAAGAAAGCACGCGGTGGCGTTGTCGAGTACGCCTTGCCGGAGCGCATCGGAGCAATGGCCGGTGGAGATCGCGGCTGGGGAACGGCCGTCGACGACGACGTCGTCCTCGAGGTCCTTCAATGAGCAAGCACTTACGGCGCCGCTTCGGCACGCTGGCTTCGTTAGGTGCTCTCTCGTCCGGGCTGGCGCTCGCGACACTGGCGCTTGGCGTTGTCATCGCATTCGGGATTCGAGACGAACAGCGCGCGACAGCTCATGCGCGCGTCGCCGCCGAAGCCGCGGCATCGGCTCCGCCGAGAATGGCTCCAATGGAGCCGATCCCAGTCGATGGCGTCGTGGTCCTCGCCGCGACCAAGAGCTGGACGAAGACGATGCATCGTCCGCTCAGGGCGGGAGAACCCGTGCCGGTGCTGGTCACTGCGTACTGCCTGAGCGGCACCACGCGTCGCGGGCGCTACGTGCGTCCAGGCATTGTCGCGGCGGATCGGAAGCTATTTCCGCTGTCTCGATATATCGAGCTGTATGCGGGCGAGAAATATCTTGGTCGGTTTTTGATCGACGACACCGGCGGGATGATTCGGGGCGCCCACATCGACGTTTGGGTGCCGACCTGCCGCGAGGCGACAATCTTTGGGCGGCAGCACGGCACCGCGATGCTCTTGCCGCGCCCGGAGATCCAGGTGGTCCAGGCTGGCTCGTCGAAGTAGAGGCTGGCGGTATGGGAGGTGCTAGATGCTAGGTGCTAGAAAACTGCGGAGTCACACTAGCACCTGACACCTAGTACCTAACACCAGCACCCAGCACCTATCCACCCAGGCCCTCCATGTCCTCCTTCGCGACGTACCTCATCGGCTTCATCATCCTGATCGTTGGGCTCGCGTTTGGCGCCTACCTGCTCAACATCCCCCAAACTTGGATCGTGGTTGGAATAATCGTTCTTCTTGGGATGGGAGT
>DATEGN010000496.1:0-2190 GCA_035280125.1 Gemmatimonadaceae bacterium
AAACTTTCTGCCGACCGCGGCGATGCTCGCTCGCGTCCTGCGTGACGCGCGCATGCTCGTGCTCAACTCGCCGCTCAATCCCACGGGAACGCTCTTCGACGCGGACACGCTGACGGAAATCTGCGACCTCGTGTTGACGGAGAATAAACGCCGTGAGCGAGCGGGCATCGAGCGTCCACTGTACTTGCTCTACGATCAAGTTTATTGGATGCTAACCTTCGGCGACGAGCGACACGTGAATCCGGTCGTGCTCCGGCCCGAAATGCTGCCGTACACGATTCTCATCGATGCGATCTCGAAGTCATTTGCCGCGACGGGCCTGCGTGTGGGTTGGGCGGTCGGTCCCGCTGACCTGATCAAGCGAATGTCCGACATCCTCGGCCACGTCGGTGCGTGGGCGCCGCGCGCCGAGCAAATCGCGACGGCACAGCTTCTCGCTGACGATGCCGGTATGGACGCCTTCCATGCGAAGATGCGCCCGGAAGTACAGAAGCGTCTCGACGCGCTCGCGCGCGTGCTCGGCACCATGCAAAAGGAAGGATTTCCGGTCGAAGCAACCACGCCGCAAGGCGCGATCTACTTGAGCGCACGGTTCAATCTCGCGGGAAGCCGCACGCCCGACGGCGAAGTGCTCGATACCAACGACTCCATTCGCGGCTATCTCCTCCGCGCGGCGGGCTTGGCGATGGTGCAATTCCAGGCGTTCGGCTCGGACGTCGATGACGGCTGGTTCAGGCTGAGCGTTGGCGCCGTGTCGATCGCGGATATCGAGGCGCTGGAACCGAGACTTCGGAAGGCCTTGAAGGACCTCGCCTAACTGCACTCGACTTGGAGCTCAGCGTAGCGGCAATCGTTCTTCAGGAATTCCCTGAATTCCCCCAGATCCCAGATTCGTGCCCCGGACCGACCCCACTGCGAGCGAGCGCACCAGCACTCAAAAGATCAAACCGTACTTCACGCTCACGCCGCCGCGCTGCGGCAGCACGGTCAGTCCCGGTGTCGCTGAACCAAGAAAGAAATGGTCGACCTTGTTCGTCGGGTGGGCGTGCGCGTAGCTGACGATGCGTTGCCCGTAGAACGTCCCGACGAACGCGCCCATGACAATGTCGCTCGCCCAGTGCTGGCCCAGGTACATGCGCGCGTAGCCCGGGCCCGCGGCGAAGACGTACGCGATCGGAGCCACGTACCAGGTCGAGCCCGGCGATCGGTAATGCGTCTCGGTCACGATAGCGGTTGCGACCGCGAACGCCGACGCCGAGTGAATTGACGGAAAGGCGCGATACTGGAAGTGCGTGAAGCCGTCGAACCAGTGGAACTCATACTGGTCCTCGAAGATCGGCCGAGCATCCTTCGGACGCGCGCGACCGAGTGGTCCACGGATGACCTGACTCGTTATGCTCGACGCGACGATGGCTTCGGTCGCGTGGAGCGCGACAGCTTCGACGTCACGCGATCCGGCGAGGCGCGCGACGCCATACGTCAGGAGCCCACCGATCGTAAGCGTTGTTTCCTGCACGTGCGTGAAGGCCTCGGCGACCGACCGCATCCGCGAATTCTTCTGATGCTCTGGCCTCTGGAAGTACTGCGCGATCGCTGGATCGGCGCGTGAGAGGCCGATCGAACCAATCGAGAAACCTGTCCACAACGCCAAGTCGGACGCACGAAAAAAAGTGGCCGAGCCGCTCGCCTGGGCGTAGGCGGCTGCGGGAAGTGCGACAGAGATGGCAATCAATATGGAAGCAGCACCGACACGAGCCCGCACGCGACGTCCATGATCTGTACCCGAGCACATAGTGCAGCGGACGTGCCGACCGGGACTCTCAGATCTCGTGTTGGCTCGTGCGATCGTCCTGCACGGGTACGGTCGACGGCGGCGTTTGCCGGCGCCGCTTGTCGAGCACTGCAACGACCGCGTCTACCAGCTCATGTGGCCGAGTGGGGAGGGGAAGGAAGTCGTCGGCGTCCTCGGCGAGCGCGAGGCGCCGATGCGCCTCTGTCGTCCAGCTGGTCAGGACGACCACCGGAAGATTCGCTGATTCGCGCCGGAGCCTGCGCAGCAGCAATTCGTCGTCGGTGCTGTATAGATACAGGTCGGCGACGACCGCGTCGTAGACTTTGGTCCCAAGCAGTCGAAGGGCTGAATCCGTGTCGTCGGCGACGTCGACCTCGAAGCCCTCGTAGGCGAGCACG